>JANXXO010000032.1 GCA_025350565.1 Acidimicrobiaceae bacterium | reverse complement strand
GTCACGGTGAGCGCCACCGCAGCGAATGAGGCCAATCCCGCCACATTCACGAACTCGCAATCGGGGAGAGCCCGCAACGCCCGAGTGACCGTTCGTCTGCTACAGATCCCTCCCGCATAGTCATCGCTCCAGAGACGTCGCGTCACCCACTGGTCCCGCGAGGGCGCGGTACCTACGGGACTCCTAGCGTCGCTTCTGTTCCGCTCGTCGTCGTATTGTCTGCCAGATCGAATCGGTCGCGCGTCTCAGTACTTCATCAATTGGCTCGGTGGCATCGAGAAATACGAGTTGCGCCCGTCCGAATTCCATCGCGCGATAGGCGGCGCGCCACTCGTCCAAGGTCGCTACGTCCTGTTCGCCTTTCCGATCAAAGGCGACTTCACCAGGTAAGTCGAGCACCAGGATGAGGTCGGGTTCTCTGCTTAACCGCAACACCAGTGCGGCGGTGACTCGTTGGCGCCACGTCGCCTCCTCGGTAACTAATACCGCGTCATAACCGAAGCGATCGAGGATCACGATGCATCCTCGCCAGCGAAAGTAGTTGAGCTTGCAAGAACGAACCACGAGTCGCCAAAGCATCAAGAGGAGATTCAGTCCCGGTGCGTGCGCCAAGAGTCGTTCGAGCGTTCCCTCTTTCCACAGACCCATATAGAGGTAGCGGGTCGGAATCGCGAGGCTTTCTCGCAAGCCCACGGCCAACGTCGTCTTTCCCGCCCCGTCGGGACCGAGCACGGCGACCGAGAGTCCCGGGCGAAACGCCGTCCATTGACTTAAGCCGAGGCGTGCGAGTGCACGGTGCGCACCACGTCGCACCGACCCCGTCGGACCTTGCGATCGGAGCCACGCCTCTCGGACTACCTCAAATACATCGTGGAGCGAAGTCCATTCGGCGGCCCGAACCGTGGCGAGTATCCGGTGGCTCGTTGAGTCACCGGGTAGAGCGTCCAAGAAGGATGCGAGCGGCCCTTCCGCCTCAGCGCTCATAGCTCGGTCGCGCACGACGTCGCGCCAACGCTCGGGAATTTCCTCGCGGTCGAGCATGTAGTGCAAGAGCAGATGCCAGAACGCGTCGTTTGGTGTGGGGAGGAGGAGCGCACCCACTCGGCGTTTTGAGGCCAAGAAGGCGTCCGCCGTTGGAGTGTCGAATTCCAAGAGTTCCCCGAACGCCACTCGACTTACGACGTCGAACCGAAGCCAAAGGTCGTCCTCCGCTACGTAGGCGACGTAAGCACGCCGAGTCGTCATCAGTGAGGACCCCAGGCGTGCAAAGCCGAGCGTCGAGAGCACGCCATCGAAGACGCCAAGATCGACTGGAGCCACCAACACATCAATGTCGCCGGTCGGCCGTTGCATCCTCTCTTCGCCGCGCAACAGCAGCCAGTCCACGTTGGACTCGTCGAGGGCGCGAAATACTGCCTCGATACGTCGGTGGAGCGGTGAGGACGGTGGGAGAGCGCTCACGCAGTGACCGAACGATTGAAGCGCTCGAAGGTCGGTCGCGACGTCACGGCGACGATGTCGCGCCCATGGGGTGCACGGAGAGGGTCAAGCGAGATAGGCAACGTTTCGGATGCCGGCGTCGCTCGATGCGCCAACCTCGTCGCGCCAAGTGGGTCGCGTTGCTGCCCCATCGCGAGGGCGTTCTGCGGCGCGATCATGTCAAAGGCCGACAATCGCCGAAGAGCCGAAGAGAAGTAGATCAACTGTCCGTAGCCGCCACAAGGCGTGCGATCGAGTTCGATCTTCATTCTTCAAATTGTTCGCCACGTGCTTCAGCCACGTTAAGAGTATGAGACAGCGAAGGTCCACCCCTGACTCGGGACAGAGCGTGCGCAATTCATCGAGTACGTCAGAGTGCCGACGGACCGACCGCCCGGGACCGGCGTCGCTCAACAACTCGAGCAGGAACGCGCTGAACTCCTTGCCCGATTGCTTCGCTCGTTCGAAGGCGACGAGCGTGCATCCGTCCAGCACCGTCAATCCGTCCGACTCTGCTCGTCCCCAGTCAATGACACCTCTCACGTCGCTGTCAACTGTGAGGAGGACGTTCCCCAGGTGAAAATCGCCGTGCGTCCATCCCACGTTCAGTTGAACTCCGAGGAGGGACCGGCGCAGCCATTTGGACAATTGGTCGATGGCCCGAGTACGACAGTGAAAGGGACCGGGCGGGGTGTTCGCGCGAAGTACGTTGATTGGGCGATCGACGACAGCGGCGAGCACTTCGGCGTCAACTTGGTGATGATCGGCGGTGGCGCGGTGAAATTCGTCGATTGCCGTCAGCGCACTTGCGATGAGCACGCTGGGGGCCGCGCGATGTTCGTCGATGGTGCGATCGTCACGAGACGAAAGGAATTCTTCGATGGTGTACGTCGTGGATCCAACCACGCCACTGGCCAAGACCTGAGGTATGCGCCAAGATAAGGAAGAAAGGCGCGCGTCCGCCGTCAGCTCTTTTTGAACCGCCGATGCCGTGAGCAGCTCGGCGCTCGCGACGACGGAGTCCGTGAATCTCACTACCCGGGATTCGGCATCGGTGGCGCCGGGAATGATGGCCACGTGGATGTCGCTACCCGTCGGCGCGAGTTCGGGCGCTGACCCCGAAGTGAGATTGTTGCCCCGCAGGTCGAGGATTCCGGCCGCGGTGAGATGACCGATGACCGAAGCCATTGATTGATCTCGAGTCGCCGCCGAACGCTTGGTGCGAGCCCCGATGTGCGGCCGCCTGGCGGTCACGTTGCTCACGGCAACCAGACCGCGCACTGAGAAGTAGAGCAGCTGATCCAAGGGGCGCACCGGTCGCGGCATCGAAGTCCGAGTCATCAGCGGCAAGTGAACGGCTCTGGAACGGCCGTGACGTCCATCCGTAATCTCACTTGTTCGGCCATGAGATTCGCCAATATCGCTCGCGAAAGATGCCAATGCGAAAGGCCGACATTCGCAGTCCGCGGAGTTGTGACGGATAACAGCGAAGAGCGGAGCGGTCGCCGCGACGTTCGCCCCGAGGTAGCCGGTCGGGCGAAAACCCTGCGCCGCCCGTACTGAGTTCCCTGATGCGCTTGCGAACGACGGCAAATTCTTTGGCCTGAGCGTACGGTCGTTCCGCGTAGACGAATGACGTGGTGAGTGCGCGTTCGCGCGCGGCAATGCCGCAGGCCGCTGCGACCAGGAGATGATCGTGATGCTTCAGTCCGAGCGGAAACAGGAAGTGAGTCGGAGCGATGGAGTCGATGGTCGCTGTGATGAGGGAGGTGATTCGTTCGAGATTTGCCGCGTCGGTGCGATAGCCCTCTTGGAGTTCATTACCCCAAAGGGGCACCGCACCTAGTCCAGTCAGGGCTCGGGAGTCTTCGGCCCTACGGGCTTCCATGACATTCACGCCGGCGGGGAATCCGCACTGACGATCCCACTCGGCTAACGGCGCGTCGGCCGGCGCGTCACCCCCGAAAACAGTCAATACATGAGCGTCGCGCGAAAATTTCAAAAGGGCTTCGCAGGAGAGCACTGCGTCATCGAGGTGCGGCGAGATGACAAGGAGCCGGCCGCCGGAGCGCAGATCTGCGAGCGTTCGAGTCATGAAGGTGGATTCGCACAGTATCGACGCTCGGTGTACGGTGAACTCGTTGTCGACAATCCACCCATTAAGGGCGACAGCAGCATCGTTACTTCACCGCGCTCGGCTCGCACACGCTTTCCCATCGACGTTTCTCGCGAGCCTACCAACGGTGCGCGCGACCAAATTTGACACCTCATCGGACCACCAACCCCAGTTGAGAGGACGCCGTCGATGGAGCACTCAACGAAGTGGCTCGCGGTGGAGAACGCAGACGTTGGCACGGCCGACGAAATCACCCTGAGCCTCACAATCACTTCGTTTCTGCGCGATGTCGGAATCACAATGATTTGAGGACGATTTCTCGCCGGTTGCCTCGCGCGGGAGGTGGTTGCTCAATGCGACATCAAATCGTGGTAACCAGGTCGTGCGGGGCCATCGGCGGAATTGTCATGAGGACGTAACAGTCGAGCGTGAGCAAATGGTGACTCGACAATTGCCGTCCGTAATCCTTCGGATTGTCAATATTTGCAAGGTCCACGAATCGGTGCTGACGGTTCCGTCGTCGCGATGGGTTGACGCCGATGGTCGAAGACCTCGTCGAATGACACGCAACGACTGCCGTTGGCCCGTTGCCGAGGCGAATTTCAAATGTTTACGTGTATTCTTCATGGAGGTCAATCGGCGCCAAGAGGATCTTGGCGTCTACCCGGAGGTATGTGAAAATGTCGATTTCGTTCCCACTCGTTGGAATTTCGCGAGCGCTTGGCAAATACGTCGCCGTATTCGCCTTGGTGGCTTCCGGACTCACCCTGGGCGTAGCCGGCATTGCGTCGGCGACTTCGAACATTTCGGAAGTTGCCGGATTCCCGGTGAACGCCGAAAACCCCGGTGGGAACACCATCAATATCAGCCCGCACGCGGTGGGCGACATCGTGATACTCAGTTCCCAGATTCACTCCCCAACGATTACCGTCACTGGCGTCGCCTCGGCGGACACGGGATCGTGGACCATGGCGAAACGCTACATAGGTACGAACAGCACGGTGATCACCGAAGAGGTGTGGTACGCCACCGTTACGGCGACCACGGCCGCAACGCCGATTACCGTCACCTACTCCGCGTCTATCACCAGCCCCAGCCTGTCGCCTGAACTGGTGGCCGACTCCTTCACGACATCGGTGCCTTCCACGTGGAGCACCGTCGCCGGTGGCGGCACCTCCGCGACCTCTACGACGGCCATCACGTACCCGACCGTCACCAGCGGCTCGGGAAGTTCTCAGTTGTACTGGGGCTACTCGGAATCAACCACGCAGGGGGTAGCGGGTTCGTCCGCCGGTTTCACTTACGCCCCCACCCTCAACGGCAACCTCAGCCTCTTCAACCCAGCGCTTGCTCCTTCGACGGCGTACACACCGACCGCTACGCAGACTCCGGCCGGCGACACGACATCAATCGCTGAGATTTTCGCGGCTACCGCCAATCCGACAACCGTCACCTTCGATAACAACGGTGGCGCGGGAACTCTCGCCGCCGAAACCACCAACACCCCGACGGCATTGTCGCTCTTCTCCACTGGCAACATGACCAAGGCCGGCTTTCACTTCACGGGTTGGAATACGACCGCCAATGGCAGCGGCACGTCCTACGCCGATGGTGCCACCTATCCCTTTACCGCAAGCGCGACGTTGTACGCCCAGTGGGTGGCCAATATTGTCACGTTCACGGTTACGTTCAACAACAACGGCGGCCAAGGTTCGCTCGCCAGTGAGACAGCCAGTTCGCCCACGGCCCTGACCCTGTTCCAGACCGGGAACATGACCCAGACCAACTCCTACTTCACTGGTTGGAACACGTCGCCCAGCGGCAACGGCACGACCTACGCCGACGGCTCGACGTACCCCTTCACCTCGAGCACGACGCTGTACGCGCAGTGGCACGCATCATTTGCCACTCCTCCGCTGCTGTCCTTGGGCATCACCGCCGCCAGTGGCACCGTGAACTACGGCAGTCCCTTCACGCCTAGCGCGGTCGTGAGTGCGGGACTAACTGCGGGTGATACGGCCGTTGTGTCGGGCACGACGTATACCTACGCGGGAACCGGCGCCACCACGTACGCGGCATCCAGCACTGCGCCATCTGCCGTGGGTACGTATTCGGTGAAGCCTTCCGGAGCCACCGTCACCGTGAACCCAGCGGCGGATCAGAGCAAGTATTCGACCATTTACGCCTACGTTTCGGGTGCCCTGACGATTAGCGCCCCCACGCTGTCCGTTACGGCCGGCAACGTGAGTATCAAGGTTGGCGGCGCAGTCACACCGAGTGCAACGGTCAGTGGTGTCGTGGGCAGCGATGGCGCCACGGTGTCAAAGGCGACCTACACCTACACCGGCACTGGATCGACGACGTATCCCGCCTCGATTACCGTGCCAACGGCGGCCGGGACGTACTCGATCACGCCATCGGCGGCGACGGTCACCGTGACCCCAGTCGCGGACGCACCCAACTACGGCACCAATTACACCTACGTGCCGGGAACGTTGACGATCTCTGCGGTGGTCAAGCCCCCGGTGGTACTTCGCGCCACGCACATCTCCGGCGTCATTACTCACGGACATCGTGCGAAAATTACGATCGATGGCACTGGCTTCGCCGGGCGCCCGAAGGTCACGAGTAGTTCACGGGGAACGGTCGTTGTGGTGTCCAAGGTGACCGGAACGCACCTAACGGTCTGGGTGAAAGTATCGCGCTCGACACGGCCGGGACACGCGACCTTGACCATTCGACTGGCCAACGGAAAGACTTGCAAGATTGGCTACGTGATTAAGTAGATTGCCGCGATTGGATTGCGTAATTCAAACCAAGAGTTAACGAACATCCCCCGTCGGCATCCGCTGACGGGGGATGTTCGAACTCGCTACCTTTTGAGCTCTCGAAGAGGTGGCCATTGTTGACTTTGGCGCACGCGATGTCGGGAAATCGCTGCATCGTTAAGTACAATCCGTTCATTCCCTTCCGACGCATCGGCTGAAACGCACGCCGACGTTGTGCGAGAAATGCAGTCAACACGAATAGCGCTTCACATCAACTCGGAAACAGAAAAGTGGCAACGATGAAGTTATCTTCATACGCGCGCGGCGGCTACCGAAGGTATTTGTCGTGGGCCTCCAACTTCGCGGGCTATCTCTGGTTTCAGATAAATCACGCGCCAGGAGAAATGCTCATTCTGGTTTCGTCTCATCAACATCCCTACATTCGAAATCTCCGTCACTCTCTGAAGGGTCTTGTCTTCTTTGCCCAGTTGCCGCAGTGGCATTTGCGCGCGGTACCGATTCCGCTTCGGACGGTTGACATCTTCCACCTTCATTTCGTCAACGAGTTGACGCTGGACGTTGCGGGAACGCAATCCTTCATTCGCCGACTCCAAAGTGCGGGCACAAAAATTGTGTGGACCGCACACGATCAGATTCCGCACGACAAGGACTACGCCAAGTACGAACCAATTTTTTCGCTGTGGGCGCTGGCCGCTGATGGGGTGATTCACCACTCTCGAAGCGGCGAGGAAGTGCTCCGGGCTCGCTACAACTTTCGTCCTGACTGCGAACACGAAATTATTCTCCAGGCGTCCAGCCGCGATCACGAAAATCTCGCAGTCCGCGAGCGGCGATCCGCCATCGAGCAGTCGTACGGTATCGCACCCTCCCCGATACGCATTGCTCTGATTGGCAATCCCCGCGTTGAACGGAGAGTCGTTGACTTTCTGGAAGGGGTCCACAGGAGTTCGAATCAAGAAATTCAAGTGGTGTGCTGGTCCCTGCGCCCAACGGAGTTGTTTCCGAAGGATGATCGGTTCACGATTGCCGAACCATGGAAATTCGTCGAAAGCGCCACGATTACCGAGCGACTGGCCATGTGTGACCTTCTGGCCATGCCCATCGCGCCCGACGGTGAGATGTTGACGACCGGCTTAGTGAGCGACGCCTTCGGAATGGGACTCGGCATGCTGAATAGCTCGTGGAGTTTTCTGACGGAGGTGACCGCCGATGCGGGAATGTTCTGCGGTGACACGGTGGACGAGATCGCTCGATTCATGAACCGCCTCACGCAGTCGGACGTGACTCGAATGAAGCGGGCGAGTCTGCGGATTCGCGGGGAGAGGAATTGGGCAAAACTGGCCGAACAACATTTGGCCTTTTATGAGCGGGTGCACGAGAAGGAACCGCTCACTGGCTCTGGGATCTTGGCGTAAGCGAATGAGCGCGCAAAGATCAACATAATGTCGAGGTGGTTGCACGCCAGTACCTCTGCGGGGCTGTGTCGTTTGCCGACGACGCGTTGCACCCCAGGACTTCCATTCACACGGCAAAGGTTCTCTCAAGGAAGGAAGGATTTGCGCTCTCGGGATAGCCTGTCTACGCCGGATGACGCGGCGCGCGTCTTCCCCAATCAATTTTCGCGGACTGTGAAGCAGATGACCAGATCAACGTGGAAACAAAAATGAGGTGGGAACGTCCGCGACCCGGTCGTCTCGTGCGAAACGCGATTGCGCTCATAGTCTCCTCGGCCGGATCTTCGATTATCGGCATCGTGTTCTGGGCTTTCGCGGCACATCTGGCGACTCCCGCATCGGTGGGCCGAACGACCGCCGAAATTGCGGCCATGCTTTTATTGTCTAACTTGGCACAACTGAGCTTCGGTTCAATCTTTGAACGCTTTCTGCCGGTTACTGGGCACCTCACCGCTGGTTTCGTTCGTCGCGCGTATGCCACGTGTCTCATTTTCGCGTCGATCCTGGCCACGGTCTACGTCGTCACCGGATTCGGCCACCGATTCTTGCCGACGGCCTTCATCTGGCGCGTATTGTTTGTCGTTTCCGTCGTGCTTTGGACCATCTTTGCCCTCCAAGACTCCGTCCTGATTGGACTTCGAGCTTCGAAGTGGGTGGCGGTGGAGAACATTGCGTACTCCATCGCGAAGTTGGCCATACTTCCTTCCTTCGTCTTTCTCTCCGCCGCCCACGGGATATTCGTGGCGTGGGTCGCGCCGTTAATTTTCACCAATCTCGCCGTGACGTGGTATCTGTTCACTCGGCGCATCCCTGAGCAAATGCTGACGCCGGCGGTATCTGATTTGCCCTCGACGCGCGAACTCATTATCCTCGCCGGAGCACAGTACGCGTCACTACTCACGAGCGTGTTCGTGCCGTCGGTGGTGACGTTGATCGTCATTGACCGCCTCGGCGCAGTGGCCAATGCTCGTTACTTCCTACCCGCGATGATCTACAGCAGTCTCTCGCTGTTCACGTGGGGCATCATTCGTTCGTTTCTGGTTGAGGCATCCACTGAGCCACAAGCGCTTCGCGCTCACGCCAACTCGGCTCTGCGTGTCTTGGCAATTCTCATTATTCCAAGCGTCGTGCTCGGATGCATCTTCGCGCCGCAGTTCCTCGGCGTCTTTGGGCACTCTTACGAAGCCAATGGCACGACACTGATGCGGATGCTGCTCTTGTCCTTCCCCGGCGTTTCGGTCATGATCTTCTACAGCACGTTCGCCTGGCTCGACCGGCGAGTGTGGAGCATGACGTTGCGCAATCTCGCCACGAACTCTTTATATCTGCTCGTGGTAATTGTGCTCATACGTCACCACGGCATCGACGCCATTGGCATCGCCGCCCTCGTTAACTCGGCCTTTACGGTAATTCTCTTCCTGCCGGCATCGATAAAGAGGTATCGCCAAACCGCCGCCCTCTCAACGGAGCCAATAATATAAGAGTGCAACCACGCGCGAGTGCGACTGGCTGGACGATGATTCGACCCGCGTGCTCACCAATGAATCAACTCGGACTATGAGACGAAGGTCCTGAGAACGTAATCGTCCAGAATCTCCACCGCCGTGGCTCTACCCACAACATTCAAAAAGTCGTGGTCGAGTCCGGGAACGACTTCGATTGTGCAGTGTTCCGAGGAGATCAGCCTGCGCTGGTCAAGTGAACGAAGTATTGGTACGCGGGGAAATGACGATAACCCGTCGGGGCTCGCAATAAGCAGCATCTCAGTCCCGTTGCGTTCTAG
>JANXXO010000005.1 GCA_025350565.1 Acidimicrobiaceae bacterium | reverse complement strand
TCACCTACCCCGGACTCGAGTCCAGTCCCTGGCACGAACATCAACTGAAGTACTTGCCCAAGGGTGGCGGCGCGATCATTGCCTTCGGCATCAAAGGCGGAACCGAATCGGGACAGAAGTTCATCGAAGGACTCGAACTCTTCAGCCACCTCGCCAATGTCGGTGACGTGCGCAGTCTCGCCATTCACCCAGCGACGACGACACACTCGCAGTTGACGCCTGAGGAGCAGACGTCGGCCGGAGTGAATCCCGAGATGGTGCGACTCTCCATTGGCGTCGAAACCATTGACGACATCATTGCGGACCTCGAAACAGGCTTCGCCGCCGCGAAGGGTGCATGACGCTCGGTTCACTGCCCGGCACGTGGCAACCCGGCGATGATCCCGGTCATCGACGGTTCATGCGACTCGTGAATGACGATCAACCCAGTTTCGCGCTCGAGAGCGGCGACGAACTGGGTGAGTTGGTCGTGGCCTACGAGAAGTGGGGGAAACTCAACCCGTCGCACTCCAACGCGGTCCTGGTAAGTCACGCCCTGACGGGCGACTCGCACGCCATTGGTGACAAAGGCCCCGGGCACTACACCGGCGGTTGGTGGAATGGCCTTATCGGTCCGGGCATGGCCATCGACACCAATCAGTTTTACGTCGTCTGTCCAAACGTGCTCGGCGGTTGTCAAGGAACGACGGGACCGTCGTCACGGGCGCCCGACGGCCATCCCTTCGGCCCACGATTTCCGCTTATTACGATTCGCGACCAGGTGGCCGCCGAAGTGGCATTGGCGGACCACCTCGGCATCGCGCGATGGTTCAGCGTGATTGGCGGTTCCATGGGTGGCATGCGGTCCCTCGAATGGAGCGTGGGCCACCCCGATCGGTTGGAGCGGGCCGTCGTACTCGCGGTCGGGGCCGCGGCGTCCGCCGAACAGATTGCGCTCTGTTCACTGCAAATACGCGCGATCGAATCCGATCCATTATTCGCGAGCGGCTACTACTACGAGTCCACGAAACTTCCTGACGTGGGTCTCAACATCGCGCGTGGAATCGGCCAGCTCAGCTACCGCACCGCCCAGGAGTTCGACCTGCGATTCGGTCATCAGCCCCAAGAAGACGAGGATCCACTGCGCGGTGGTCGCTACGCCGTCGAGTCCTATTTGGAATATCAAGGTGACAAACTCTCCGCACGCTTCGACGCGAATTCCTACATTGCGCTCAGTCGCGCCATGAACAGTCACGACGTCGGTCGCGGACGCGGCGGCGTCGAGTCTGCCCTGCAAAGCGTCAGCGCCCATGTGACGGTCATCGGGATCGCCAGCGATCGCCTCTATCCACTCAGCCAGCAACAAGAGATCAGCGACTTCCTACCCGCTAACAACGGACCGCACGTCATTGACTCGATCACGGGTCACGACGGTTTCCTTCTCGAGATTGACGCCATTGGGAAGATCGTGAAGGATTCACTGCAGTCCTAAATGGTGCCGCCACTGTCGATGTGGCAGCACCATTTGACGCTGAAATGGCGCAGGGAGTTGCGAATTAGCGCTGCCAGTCACCGGTTCCGTTGATCGGCGTTGCGACTGTCTTTGGTCACGAGCAACCGCTCGTGGCGCCGCAACTGGAGCACACGTAGCACGACCCGGCGCGCTGCATGGAGTTGCCGCACTGGTAACACATCGGCGCGTCGCGCTGTTCACCGCGACTGAGCAGCGACGGTCGATTCGTGGGCTTCTCGCTCACGTCTACGAGCGTGGGCTGCACACTCGCGTTGAGCGTCGGCGTCGCCTGTTCGGCCACCTCGGGCAAGGTGGGCTGAATCCGCTCACTCGTCGAGAGCACCCCCAACTCTTCGCGCTCGGTGACCTCTAAGTAGTCGAGGGCCAAGCGTCGGAAGATGTAGTCAACGAGCGACGTCGCTATGCGAAGATCGGCGTCGTCGGTCATGCCCGACGGCTCGAACTTCATGTTCACGTACTTACGCACGTACGTCGCCAAGGGCACTCCGTGCTGCAATCCCAAGCTGATGGAGATCGAAAAGGCGTCCATGATGCCCGCCAACGTTGATCCCTGCTTCGAAACCTTGATGAAGACCTCGCCGGGTTTGCCGTTTTCGTATTCGCCCACCGTGACGTAGCCCTCGCAGTCCGCAACGCGGAAGGCGAAGGTCGTTGACACCCGTCGGCGCGGCATGCGCTCA
This sequence comes from Acidimicrobiaceae bacterium, assembly GCA_025350565.1. Taxonomy (GTDB): domain Bacteria; phylum Actinomycetota; class Acidimicrobiia; order Acidimicrobiales; family RAAP-2; genus RAAP-2. Next base: position 29,461 of record JANXXO010000005.1, on the reverse strand, counting down.
CGGAAGGCGGCCATCTGGACTGGCGCTCCTTCGTTCGTCGCGCGCTCCAGGGCCGCTTCGAGCTTCGCAATCTTGGTGAAGAGCTCGGCCGCGACCGAGTCGGTGGCGGTCACTGACGACGATGATTCCTCGCCGCCCTTTTTCGCCGTGGAAAGGGGCTGACCGACCTTGCAGTTGTCTCGGTAGATTGCCACCGCCTTCACACCTAATTTCCAGGCGTCCATGTGCAGATTCTCGACGTCTTCGATGGTGGCGTCTTCGGGCATGTTTACCGTCTTGGAGATCGCCCCGGAGATGAAGGGCTGAATGGCGCCCATCATGCGAACGTGGCCGAGGTAGTGAATGGTGTTGTCACCCATGGAGCAGGCGAAGACCGGCAGGTGCTCGGACTTCAATCCGGGCGCGCCGACGATGGACTTGTTCTCGTCGACGTAGGCCTCAATGGCCAGCGATTCCATCTCGGTGTAGCCGAGCTTTCGAAGCGCGCGGGGCACCGTTTGGTTGATGATTGACATGTTGCCACCACCGACCAACTTCTTGAACTTCACTAGTCCGAGGTCCGGCTCGACGCCCGTCGTGTCACAGTCCATCAAGAGACCAATGGTTCCCGTGGGGGCCAAGACCGACGCCTGTGCGTTGCGAACGCCGTGGCGAGTACCGAGGTCTACGGCCTCCTCCCAGGCGTGCTGCGCCGCTTCGAGGATGTCGGCCGGAGCCTTTGACTCGTCGATTCGGTACGAAGCGTCGCGGTGCATGCGCAACACGTCGAGCATCGGTCCGGCGTTCTCCTCATAGCCCTCGTGTGGTCCCAAGCGTCCCGCGGTGCGCGCACTCACGGCGTACGCGTGACCCGTCATGAGCGCGGTGATTGCGCCGGCCCACGCGCGACCCTCGTCGGAGTCGTACGCCAGACCCGAGGCCATCAAGAGGGCGCCCAAGTTGGCGTAGCCGAGGCCCAACTGGCGAAACTTACGGGAGTTCTCGGCGATCTTCTCGGTCGGGTAGTCAGCGGCGCCGACGATGATCTCTTGCGCACTGAAGAGCACTTCAATGGAGTGCTTGAACGCCTCGACGTCGAAACTGCCGTCGTCGTTCAGATACTTCATCAGGTTGAGGCTCGCCAAGTTGCAGGCCGAGTTGTCGATGTGCATGTACTCCGAGCACGGATTGGAACCGTTGATACGGTCGGTGTTGGGCGAGGTGTGCCACTTGTTGATGGTGGTGTCGAACTGGAGGCCGGGATCGGCGCACTCCCAGGCCGCGCGCGCAATTTGGCGCCACAGATCGCGAGCCTTCAGCGTCTGCACCGCTCGCCCACCGTGGCGCGCGGTGAGGTCCCAGTCGCCGTCGGCGATGACGGCTTGCATGAAGTCGTCCGAGATACGAACCGAGTTGTTGGCGTTCTGATACTGAATCGAGTGGATGTCCTTACCGTCGAGGTCCATGTCAAAGCCGTTGTCGCGCAGTACGCGGGCCTTCTTCTCCTCGTTGGCCTTGCACCAGATAAATTCTTCGAGGTCGGGGTGATCGGCGTCGAGGATGACCATCTTGGCGGCGCGGCGCGTCTTGCCGCCGGACTTGATCGTGCCCGCCGACGCGTCGGCGCCGCGCATGAACGAAACGGGACCGCTGGCCGTGCCACCGCCTTCGAGCATCTCGGCGCTCGAGCGAATCTTGGAGAGGTTGACGCCGGCGCCGGAGCCACCCTTGAAAATGATGCCCTCTTCGGTGTACCAATTGAGGATTGACCGCATGGAGTCCTCCACGGCGAGGATGAAGCAGGCACTGCCTTGCTGAGGCACACCCTTCACGCCGATGTTGAACCAGACCGGTGAGTTGAAGGCCGCCTTTTGCGTGATGAGGAGGTGCTTCAGTTCGGCGCGGAATGCTTCGGTCTCTTCGTCGTCGACGAAATAGTCGCGCTCGACGCCCCACGTCGTGACGGTGCCGACGATGCGGTCGGCCACCTGCTTCAAACTGGTCTCGCGCTCCTCGGTACCGAGGGTGCCGCGGAAGTACTTCTGGGCCAGAATGTTGGTCGCGTTGAACGACCACGTCGAAGGCACTTCGACGTTCAACTGTTCGAAGGCCACCGAGCCGTCGCGGAAGTTGGAAATCCGAGCGTCACGACGGTCCCAGGTCACCGCGTCGTACGGATGACGGTCGTCCGTTGTGAAGTACCGGCGGATGCCAATTCCCAGTCGCTGCGGTGCGATAGCCATATCAATCTCTCTTTTCTTGCCGATTCCGACACTACGAAGTTGCTGCTTGTGGCGCCGTGGTCGGAAGACTAGTTTACTACCGCTGGGTCCCCCGAGCCACAAGATGTAGTGGTTGTCCCACTTCTCGTCGCAAGATGCTGTGTCATTACAGCACTGTAATTACATCGCGTCAACTCTATTTTGCTGGTTTTTCGAACAATTCTTTTTTTTCCAATGATCCTCGCGGTAACTGGCCAGTAACCGTCGCTAGCGTGACGGGCCATGGACCTGCTGCTCGCCTTGGATGCCGGTACCTCGGGCGTACGATGCGTGGCCTTTGACACCTCGACTCAGGTCGTCGACTCCTCCTACGCCGAGTTGACCCAGCACTTCGCCGCACCCGGCGAGGTCGAACACGACGCCCAGGAGATCGCCGCGCTCGCGATCTCGACCCTGCGTGCCGTCGGCGCGCGAGCCCGCGAACGCGGGCACCGCGTGCGCTCGCTCGGGATTACCAATCAACGTGAAACAACGGTCGTCTTTGACCGCGCCACTGGTCACCTTCCCCATCGCGCCATCGTGTGGCAGGACCGGCGAACGGCCAACTACTGCGAGGGATTGGCACGCGACGGACGCGGTCCCCTGGTTCGTGCAACGACGGGGCTCGTCCTCGACTCCTACTTTTCCGCGACCAAGATGCGCTGGCTGCTCGATCACGACGTCTTGGTCGGCCTCGAGCGGCCGAGTCTCTCGACCGTGGACACCTGGCTGCTCTGGTCACTCACCGGTGGCGTGCGCGGCGGCGTCTTCGCGACGGAACCCTCCAACGCGTCGCGCACCATGTTGATGGAGCTCGCGACGTTGTCCTGGTCGCGCGAGATGACCCAACTCTTCGGCATCGACGACGCGACCTTGCCCGACATCGTGGCGTCCAACGCCTTCTTCGGCACGGTCAGCGCCGAGGTGGTGCCCGAGTTGGCCGACGTGCCCATCAACGGGATGCTCGGCGACCAGCAGTCCGCCCTCTTCGGCCAGGCCTGTTTTCGGCCGGGGACCGTGAAAGCCACCTACGGGACCGGCGCTTTCGTGCTGGCCAACGTCGGCCCCACCCCACCGGGCGTCGTGGACGGTCTGCTGTCCACCGTCGCCTGGGACCTCGGCCACGACGCGACCTACGCCGTCGAAGGTTCGGCCTTCGTCGCGGGGGCCGCGGTGCAGTGGCTGCGTGACGAGATGGGATTCATTGAGCAGGCGAGCGACCTCGAAGCGCTGGCGCTCTCGGTGCCCGACAGCGGGGGTGCGATGTTCGTGCCGGCGTTCACCGGACTCGGTTCCCCATTCTGGCGAAGTGACGCGCGCGGATCGCTGAGTGGACTGAGTCGCGGCGTCGGTCGAGGGCAGATCGCGCGGGCCCTCATTGAATCGTTGGCCTACCAAGTGCGCGCGATGACCGACGCCTTCGCGAACGGGGGCCTCGCGCTGCACGAACTCCGCGCGGACGGCGGTGCAGCAGCGATAGACAGCCTTATGGCCCTCCAGGCCACCAATTCGAGATTGCCAGTACTGCGCAGCACTTCACTCGAAGCGACGGCTCGCGGTGCGGCGACCATCGCGGGATTGGGCAACGGGGTGTGGTCATCACTCGACGAACTCGGTGAACGCTGGACTTACGATCGTCGATTCGAGCCCGGTGATCCCCTCGGGGTGGATGCGGGCTTCGCCGCGTGGACGAGGGCCCTCGAACGCTCGTAAACCAAGTAGGTTCGAGCAGCGACCAGGGGGGTCTAGTGCAGCAGTACACATCGGTGGTAATTCGAGGCAGTCTTTCCTTCGGTGAGGGACCGCGGTGGCACGAGGGTCGACTTTGGTTCTCGGACTTCTACCGCCGCGCCATCTACTCGATGGCGCCCGACGGGTCCGACGAGCGCCTCGAGCACGAAGTCGCGACGCAGCCCTCGGGCATGGGTTGGCTCCCGAACGGTGATTTACTCTGCGTCTCGATGACCGATCAAACGGTCCTTCGCTTCCGCGGCGACGAAGTGAGTCTCTTCGCTGACATCAGCGAACACTGCACCTTTTGGGCCAACGAGATGCTCGTGTCGCGCGCGGGCTTCAGTTACGTGGGGAGCTTCGGGTTCGACATTGACGCACGCCTGGAAGAAATGGGTCTCGAGGCCTTCATCGCCACCCCTCCGCCCTCAACCAACCTGGTCGTGCTGAACGACGAGGGCGCGGTGATCCAAGTCGTTCCCGATCTGGAGTTTCCCAATGGCACGGTGATCACGCCCGACGGCACGACCCTCATCATCGGTGAGACCATGGGCTCGAGGTTGACGGCCTTCGACGTGGCCGAGGACGGGACACTCTCGAACCGTCGCGTGTGGGCGCAGTTCGAGTTCACCCCGACCGACGGCATGTGCCTCGACGCCGACGGACAGATCTGGTACGCCAACGCGATTGCCAAACAAGTCACGCGCGTGAAGGAGGGCGGGGAGGTGACCGCCACCATCGCGACGACACAGAACTCATTCGCCTGCATGCTGGGCGGGGACGACCGGCGCAATCTCTACATCATGACGGCCCCCACCAGCGACCGCTTCAAGATCGCCGACTTGACGCGAGGACGGATCGAGATGGTGCGCGTGGACACGCCCGGCGCCGGCGAACCCTAAACGAGTTTCGGAAGGGCCTTGCGCAAATTCCTGATCGCTTGGCCCGTGCGCAGTTCGTTTTCGATGAGGGCGAAACGAACGTGGTCGTCGCCTCCCTCGCCGAAGCCGACCCCGGGACTCGTCGCCACGTCGGCCGCGGCAATAAGGTACTTCGCGAAGTCCAGTGATCCCATCTCGCGATACGGACCCGGTACCGGCGCCCAGACGAACATCGAGCCGCGCGGCGCCACGACGGGCCAACCAATGCGCTGGAGTCCGTCGATCAACGCGTCGCGTCGCGATTGATAGATCACGCGAAGTTGTTCGGGATACTGCGTGGCTTCGTTCATGGCCACAATGGCCGCGATCTGCACGGGCTGGAACGTTCCGTAGTCGAGGTAGCTCTTAAGCTTGGTGAGCGCGGCCACGATCTCGGCGTTACCGACCAAGAAGCCCACTCGCCAGCCGGCCATGGAGAACGACTTGGTCAAGGTGTAGAGCTCGACGCAACACTCCTTGGCTCCGGGCACCTGAAGAATGGATGGCGGCGCATAACCGTCGAAGCCGAGGTCGGCGTAGGCGAAGTCGTGACAAATGATGACGTCGTGGTTGAGGGCGAACCTCACCAGTCGCGTCATGAAGTTGAGGTCCACGCAGGCACTCGTGGGGTTATGGGGAAACGAACAGATGATGACGCGCGGCTTCACGTCCGCCTGCTCCCACGCGCGCACCAATCCGTCGAAGAAGTCATCGCCGGGATCAACTTCGGAGGTGCCCGGGTCGTGGATGGGCACGGTGATGACGGTGGCGCCGGCGAAGCCCGGACCGGCCAGATGGATGGGGTAACTCGGCGTCGGCACGATGGCGCTGTCACCCGGACCGAGCAGCACCCACATGAGGTGGGTGAGTCCCTCTTTTGCCCCGATGGTGGTGACGACTTCGGTGTCGGGATCGAGGTCGACGTCAAAGAGTGCCTTGTAACGAGTGGCCATGGCGAGACGGAGATTGGGGATTCCCCGACTGGCGCTGTAGCGGTGGTTGCGCGGATTGTTCGCCGCTTCGGCCAGTTTGGCCACGGCCACGTCGGGGCTGGGAAGGTCCGGATTACCGAACCCGAAATCAATGACGTCACGACCCCTGGAGCGCGCGTCGGCCTTCAGTCCGTTGATCTGGGCGAAGACGTACGGGGGCAGTCCATTGATGCGGCGAAATTCCATCAACGGACATTACTTTCATTCTCGCTGCGCCACGTGCGAAGTTGCTCAATGTCGGCCTGTGGACTGAGCACCGCCCACGTCGCGCCGGCGTCTCGCAGCGCGTCGAGCGTCGCGAAAAGGTCGATCGGCGGCGGCCCCGCCCAACTCACCGGACCGTGCTTCGCCATGTCGGCCACCTTCTCGGGCGAGGTATCCCAGAGATTGATGGTGGCGCCCACGTCGCGCGCGGCCCGGTTTGTCGCCTCACTGCCCGCCCCGAACCACACCGGCACGATGGTCGAAAGCGTGCGCGCCGTGTCGGTGAGCAAGGCTCGTCGATCGTCCGCGGAGAGCACGGGGATGTCGTACGCCTCGTTTTCGGGCGCCGAGAGTTTGTCTCCCGTACCGAGGGCGGCAATGACGCGACCCGGCGCGTGACGGGCCAACGTGTGGAACTGGCGCACCAGGTGGCGCGTGCCGACGAGTCCGACGCGGGCCACCAGTGGTCCCACGCTCAGTTGCGGGTGACGACCAGCGACGACGGCGAGAAGACCGAAGGGGGCCAGCGAGGGACGAGTCGGCGATCCCATGGGCCAGAGGTGGTCGTAGGCGAAGACACCGTCGAGCTGCGCGCGCGCTGCTCGGTCAGCGAAGTCGAAAGCGTCCGCGGCGCCGTGTCGAAACGTGGGCAAGAGGACCCCGATCTTCATTGGCTGCGCTCGAAGGCGACGAGTCCCGCACCCATGGCCCCGGAACGCGGTCCGAACATCGACGAGGTGATCGCAATTTCGGGTCGAGCAGCGTGGCCTTCGACGAGGTCCGCCACGTACTGACGCGCGGCCGGCAGCACCAGGTTCGAGGCCGACGAGAGGCCCCCGCCAATGACGAAGTGGCCGCAGTCAAGGATCGCTGCGAGGTTGGCCAGACCGAGCGCCAACCACCATCCGATCTCGCGCACGACGACGACCGCCTCGTCGAGGTTCTGCGCGGCCGCAGCGGTCACGTCCTCACCGCGGACGGCCGCGGCGTTGCCGCGTTGGGCGACCAAGGTGGGCAAGCGTCCCTCGAGCGCCGCTTCGCGGGTCAGTCGGTGGAGTCCGCCACCCGAGGCGTAACGCTCCCAGCAACCGTGGTTCCCGCAGAGGCACGGCGCTCCACGCGCCACGACCACCATGTGGCCAATCTCCCCCGCGAAACCGCTGCGTCCGCGAAGCAGTTGCCCATCGGCGAAGACGCCGCCACCGATGCCGGTGCCGAGCGTGACCATCACGAAATCATCGATCCCCCGGCTGGCGCCCCACTCGTGCTCGGCCAGCGCCGCGCAGTTGGCGTCGTTCTCGCAGAACACGTTGGCGTTGGCCAACGACGCCCCGAGGAGAGGACCCAACTCCGCGCCCGAGGCGCTTTGGAGATTGGGTGCGTACACCAATCGCCCGTCACGTCGCATCATGCCCGGCAGGCCCACCCCGATCGGCACCTCGCTCACCGACCGGCCCTGGGCGTCGCAGAGTTCCTTGACGAGGCCCGCGACGACCTCGGCCGTTGGAGCCCCAATACTCTCCGCGATCGCGTGGGGTGTCGCGGCGTGTACTTCGCCGAGCATCCGCCCGTCACGGGCGATCATCAAGGCCAGCGTTTTCGTTCCCCCGACGTCAACGCCGATCGCGACGTCGCTCATCGCAGCTGCTCGGCCTGCGCCTTCAGCTCACGTAGCGCCTGAGTTTGAATCCGGTACGCGGCGCGAGATTTGATGAACGTGGGAATCGGCACCAGGAGTTCGACCTCGAGGTCGTACGTGACGTTCGTGGAGCCCTCCACTTCGTCAAACCGGTACCGTCCGTTGAGGGTCTCGGTGAGGTCACCCTCGATTTGGCGCCAACTCAACTGCGCGGGAGCGAGGCTGTAGTCGTAACGCAGGGTGTAGGTCGTCGAGCGGCCAAAGGCGGCGGCCCGGAATTGGATTTCCAGGGGTCGCTGCTCGCTATCACGGGTGAGGATGTCGATCTGCTTCAGGTCGCTCACCCAATCGTGGTAGTGCTCGAAGTCGGTGACGATGTCGTAGATGGCCGCGGCGCCGGCTTTGACCACTATCGACTCTGTTGCCCGCTGCGCCACGACACCTCCTCTGGGACAACCTTACGACGAAGCGTTGTCGGCAACGAAGTGGTCAAAAGGGGCTAAGCCAATGGATAACGCAGCGGCCAGCGTGTTCCAGTCAAAATTCGTCACGGCACTCTCTCGTGAGGCACGACCAAACGAGTGCCGTCGCTCGTCGTTGAGGACGAGTGCCCGAATCGCTTGGGCCAATAGCGCGTTGCTTCGCGGGTCACCAATGACGAAGCCGGTGACGTTGTTCTTGACGGCTTCGTGGCTCCCTCCCGAGAGCCCGGCAATTTGAGCGACGCCCGTCGCCGCGGCTTCTACGAACACCATGCCGAAGCCCTCTTGCTCGAGACCGAACCAACGGCTTCGACAGGCCATCACCATGAGGTCACTGGCACCGAGCCAAGGAGCGAGCGCGTCGTCGTCCACGCGTCCGAGGAAGGTGACCGGCGCGCCAAGTTTGGCGGCCAGAGCCTCCAGACGTTTGCGGTCACGACCCGAGCCGCCAATCGCCACCTCCAGTTGAGGGAATTCAGACTTCAGCCGTGCGGCCGCCTTGATCAAGGTGTCCATGCCCTTTCGCGGCACCAGACGCGAGAAGGAACTGATGAGGAAGGATTGCTCGCGCAGTCCCAATGAGGAACGAACCTCGGCTCGCAAGGCTGGAGCGAGTGGTACGAACCTCGTCGTATCGACTCCGGGAGGCACCTGCACGACTGGTGGCGTCAGGTCGGCCACGTTCCTTCGCACTTGCGCTTCGGGATACGAACCGGCACACACCACCACGGCGGCCCGGCGAAGCACGTAGCGCAGTGACGACGCGACGAGCGGTAGACGACCGGGGATCGTCACCTCGGCGCCGTGCACGACCACGCCGTACGGCACGGACAAACGCGGGCCGAGCAGACCGAGCGGCCAGGCCGGGTCGAGCAGGACGAGATCGACGCCGTGACGCACAATGGCCGACTCGATGGCCTTTCGGGCCTTGCGCGTTGGAAAGAACAACGTTTTGCTCTTCACTCGCTCGATGATCAACGCACTGGCCGCGTCAAACTCGCGGGCGTGCTCGTCGGAGGACGCGGTGAGCACGACGGCCCGATGTGGTTCAAGGCGGCTCCACAGCTCGTGCAGATAGACCTGAATGCCGCCGGTTTTCGGAAGGTAGTCGTTCGTCACCAAGAGGTGTCGTGCCATGACACCACGCTACCCACTACGCAATGACGTCAATATCCTGATCGGACGGGAAGCGGTGTTGAAACTTCAGGCGGGGCATCATGCCTTGGGAGGTGAACAGTTGCACCACGTCGGCGTCGTGACTGGACATGACCAGTTCGTCGGGTGTGTCGCCCAGCACGAAACTCACGAGGCAGTCTGCGCAGTCAGGTGTTCCTCGTCGAACGCAGTCAGTACAGCTGATTGAGAATTCAATACCGTCGGTCATCGTTGCACCTTTCACTCACATCAACAGTGCAACCCGCCTGTGACATGTCAGCCAGCGAGTAGTGGCGCGATCTCGGCCGCCACCTGCGCCCGGCCAAAAACCACTCCTTCGCTGAGCACGGTGCGCCGCTCCGGATCGATCAAGACGTAGAAAGGTGGCGACCGTACGTCCAGATGGGCAAAGGTGCCGGGAGAGACGAAAACGGGCCGCGGCGAATCCGCCCATTCGTCATCGTCGATGTTGGCCACGATGACTACGTCCACTCGAACGAAATCGTCCAGTGACGCGACGAGGAAAGCTCGACAGCCATCACAGTTGGTTTTCACGAAGATGAGGAGCGTTGGCCCCGAAAGCGAGACCACGACCTCGCCGCCGCCCATCCAATGACCATTCAGGCAATCGGGTGCGCGACCACTGCGGGGTGGATCGAAGGAGTGAACGTTGAGGTCAGGCGTCACTGGATTCGACAATGGACTCAACCCCACGTCCGTGGCCGCACCATCGACACGTCACCGACTCCACGTTGTGCGCAATGACTTTGGGCTCTTCGACGTTCAAATCGCCCCCCACGGTGTAGTGATGGAACGATCGAACTGATGTCGTCTCGACGACATCGAAGCGCGTGAGGTTGCCGCAGGCGGTGCATCGATAGCGTGTGGTCATGGCATTTACGGTATAGGGTTCCGTCGCCACTCATTCATGCCATCGGCGCGGTTGACCGGGATTCTTCAAGGTATCCAGGTCGAAGGGACCGGGTTCTTCGTACGAGAAGACGGTGTCCATGGGATGCGACTCTTCGGGGTAGTTGACTCGTTGGGCGTCAATCATTCGACAAAGCGCGCCGGGATGGCGGACCTTGCCCACCGTAATAGTGCCGGCCACAGTCTCGAGAAAAATGACACCACGACGAGTGATTCGCTCCAGCAACCGCTGATCAACGCGTATCGCGGCGATGTCATCGAATTCGACCGTGCTTCGTTGATGTCCGAGGACGCCACCCTCGAGAATGATCCGGTCATTGGTGACGTGAATCTTATGAGAGCGCCAGCGCCACACTCGAGTGAGCGTTATGAGTATGAAGGGTCCCGCCAGTATCAGTCCGCAGAGCATCTCGTGGTTATGGATGATGCGAACGTGTTGCGCTCCAAAAATTAACGCGACGATCATCACCGTGGCTACGAGAACGGGGCGCACAATTCCTCGAGCAACTGGCGTGACGGAAATGATCCGCACCTCACCGTCTCGAAGGATCGTTCGTCTTCCCATAACTACCAGCGTACGAACAACGTCGACGTGCGGCGATGCATTCCGCGTGAAGGTCAGCTGCATTGACCCAATTAGACGTTGCGCATTTGGTGCGCGGCCATATCGAAATACGAGTGCAGCTCCACGAACTGTTCGTCACTCAGCCCAGCGCGGAGGCTCTCCAACGCGGCCGTCATCGCCGTCAACCAGGCGTCACGAGCCACTTTGGTGATACGAAAAGGCGCGTGGCGCATCCGCAGACGCGGATGGCCGCGTACTACCTCGTACGTTTTTGGGCCACCCCAGTACTGCTCCAAGAACAACTCGAAATGCCGCTTCGACTCAGCCAAATCGTCGGGATACATAGGGCGCAACAGCGCATCTTTGGCGACCTCGTCATAGAAGGCGCCGACAAGTTCCTCAAAAAACACGTGACCACCAACTTGGTCATAGAACGCGCCCTCCACCACACCACGTTAATGGCGTGTCGTAGAATGTCTGAAGTCTCTTTTGAGACGCGCGGGTGTAGCTCAATGGTAGAGCTCCAGCCTTCCAAGCTGGCCATGCGGGTTCGATTCCCGTCACCCGCTCTCACGGTTTTCGTTGAGAGTGCTCTGGTTTCAAGCACTTTCGAGTGACCACGAGTGACCACGAGTGACCACGAGATACCGCCGTGAAGTGCCCATAGGTGCCCAAACTGATTCACGAAGTGCCCATAGGTGCCCAAATGCGCGATTTTGCTGTTCCGATTCGGAGTCCAAAAATGACCTGATAGGGAGCTCGAAAGTCGAAGACTTGAAATCGAACTCACGCCGAGGGTTCTTCGCCGAGCGGTTTGGCGATGACACCGAGTGCGTCTGCGATGATGCGATCACGATCTTTGGTCGCGTGTTGATAGCGCATCGCAGCGACAGATGATGAGTGTCCCGCGCGATGCATCAACTCGACCGTCGTCGCTCCAGTCGCTGCCGCCAGGGTCAAGCCCGTGTGTCGTAGGTCGTGTAGGCGCAGGTCAGTTCGTCCGACCTTCGTTCGAGCTCGCTGCCAAGCAACCTGCAGCACGTTGCCGGTTAACGGGACCCCGGTAATTCCTCTGAAAACCAAGGCATCGGCCTCGGGACCAGTGAATCGCTCAAGGTGGTCACGGAGTCTCACAATCAGAAAATCCGGAACAGCAATCGTGCGTCGACCGGCGTCCGTTTTAGGTTCTTTTACCAGGGATTTCCCGTGCATTGTGATGGTTCGACTCTGTTCAACTCTCAGCGAAGCGTGAGCGAGATCGATGTCCTTTCGACGAAGCCCGAGCAACTCCGCGCGACGTAGCTGACACCAGGTGGCGAGCAACACGATGAGACGAAGGTGATCGGGCATCGCCGCTTCCAGAGCCTCAACTTCATGCACGGTCGCCACTGGCCTCTCGGCGGGCCGCTCCACTCCCCCTCCGGCAACTTTGCAAGGCGACGAAACGAGGAAGCCATCGGTTAGCGCGGTTCTCATAATCGCAGAAAGCAGACGATACGCCTTAGCCGCAGTCGAAGGAAAGTCCCGAGATAGATTCGCATGCCAACTACGGATCTTCGACGGCGCGAGACCGATCAGTGTTGCGTTTCCAAGGGACGGAATGATGTGGCTCTCGAGAAGATAGGTGTAGAGCTCCTTCGTCCGAAACGCAAGGTCGTTGCGTTGGTCGATCCATTCTTCAGCGTACGCGCGAAGTGTTAACTTTCCTGCGCGAGGATCGATCCACGCTCCGCGGCGAAGATCGGATTCGATCGATGCGAGGCAACCAAGTGCGTCGGCTTTGAAGGTATACGCCCCCGCAGAGTACATGCGACCTTCGACGCGATAGACGACTTGCCATCGACCTGACGACCGACGTCGAACTGTTCCAAAGTGTCGCCTCGGCGTCATACCGGCGTCACCGATTCGTTCGCTGACTGATCTGCTTTGCGCACCGCCTCCCAACGGTCGAGGTCAGTTGTCGAATTCTGTCGTATTAGGAAGATTCCGGGGGAACATCCGTCAGTCAAAATCTCCTTCGAACTGCTCCCACTCCCGCGCACAAGCCTCAACCTTGAGTTATGGCTTGAACGTGAAGAAGAACTCCGCGAGTTGGGTAGCACGAGGGTCGTCGTAGCCTCACCCCTCAAAGTGAAACGTCCCTTCCACGGGATTCCGTCTCGCTCGCTGACCATAAAGCCAGTGCGGGCGCTGCGGAAGGCTGCGAATGTAGTTGAAAATAGCCCTCGACTTCGCGATTCCTTTGTTGCCACCGCGACGAGATGCGCGATGCCGCGGAACAAAGGCAGGAGTACTCAGCTACCCTTTCGATTCACATCAATAGACGGGTCAACGTGACCTAGTACTCACTTTTCTCACGAGGGCGTCGCTTGACGAAGAGAGTTGTAGCGCCCGATCCAGTTTGACAACGTTGCGCCGCCCGCAATTAGCGCCGTCGCCAGCGCGACTCCCTCGAGTGTCCACCCAGCCCAGACGCGCCCCAGATAAACGACTACCACGAAGCCCCCGACAAAGAACTCTTGAAGCGCAGAACGGAGATACGGGCCGAACGGCCTACCATACGCCCAGATCACGACAGCACTTGAACAGAGGGAAGCCACTACGGCGAGGCCAAAAGCGATTCTCGCTTGGCTCGACATGTGAGTCAGGTCGGTACCCAGTACAGCTCTCACAAATGAAGGTAGGACAATCAACGTGGCTGCGAGGGCGACATCCACGACGAATCGGCGCGCCCGGTCGCTGAGAAAATTGAGGAGCGCACGTGACGGCCAGGTTATAAGCCACAAGACATCGTCGACGCGCGATTCGCCAATGGCGACCAGTCGAATTATGCCCGCCACGATGAAATAGAACACACCGGCAAGGTAACTTCCCATCGCAATGTCATGCCGGTAGTGGATGCACGAAATACCCCGCGATAGCGATTGTGGACAATATAAGAGTGCCGGCATCGATGTGCCATGCCATGGCCGTCCGTATGAGAATCCCAAAAGGACGAACGACGCTCCGAAGATCAAGGTCATAGTAACGAGCACGTCAAGTGACGCTGCCTTCCATCCGTCAGATGTTACGTTTCGTCGCACCCATACCGAGTCGTCTTGGCCCATCATCGCTCCTCCAAAACATTCAATTCTCACAATTCCGTCGAACCAGCGGCAAATCGGAAGAGGTTAATTCTGTCCCGCCGCTTTCGACGAATGGAATATACAACGGACTTTTCAATTCCGCGTGATTCATACGCTTGTTGAGTTACGAGTGCCCCGTCTCCGCTTCGCCGATTTCGCTGATATGGCGCCCCTTGGTGACGACGGTGCCTGCTTTGTCCGATCTCCGGAGTGTGCGAAGGTGCTACCTTCTCTGACGCGGCTCAAACGGCACTGACATCAATCGACACGACCGGTGCGCTGGATGATGCCGACGATCGATAAGTTCGAACGGTAATGCGAAGTCCGCCGAACGTTCTTGTTTTGGTGGCCGTTATGAGCCCACTCGCGTTGGTATTGAGTATCCGCCCGGTGCACCAAGCCTGTGCATCCTTGGTCGAGAATTCGCGACACACGAGAGAGTCGAATGCCACTTGACTCTCGAGGATTGTCTTACTTCCCTGATCGAGAATAGTAATCACCTGAACATCAATGACTTCCGGGTCACCGTTTATTTCCACCGCCGTATAAATGCTCTTATCTTGGCCGAGTGTCCGCGGGACACCTTTGATCTTTGAAGCAACTTTGAATGTCGTATTTCTGTCAATGAAGCGGAAAAGTTGCTCGACTTGGGCACGAGTGGCGCCCAAAGTGGAGGAGAGTCCCGCCAATTCGACGTTGAGTCGGTCCGTCAATGTGTGAGATCCGCTTCGCTCGCTGACAATTGGACCGATGAGACCAATGCGCGTTGAGGCCGCAGTTGCGAAGGACACTGGTACGGAGACACCGACAGTTAACACAAGAGCAGTCACGGCTAGCGGCAAGAGTGTGCTCAATGCCCGAGGTGACACGGCGTCGGAACGACGGGCGATCACTATGACCGCCCGTCGTTCCGAGTTTCGTGTTTTCAATAATTGTCTAATAGTTAATCCAGGCCATGTCCCAGTAATTCAGCGTGGGCAAGGTGAAAGTCACATAATGGCCACCGCCGTCAGTACCCGTCGAGTACGACAGGCTTTGCGCAACTCCGCCGTTTGTATCGGGCGACGCGACATAGACGCTCGATGGAGCTGTTGACGATGTGTAGTAATACTTCACCGCAACGTTCGTCTTGACAGTCGGTGCAGGCTGGGTGGCGTTTGTGTCCATCCAGTCTGTACTCGAGAGATTCAACATGTTGATGAAGTGCAAGACGTCAGTCCCCGTCTTTGAGCGTGCAAATGTCCACACTGTCCCTGCGGAACCGTTGGTGCTCGTCGAAGGACCGCCTGGGAGTGAAATTGCGTTCGTGCTCACACTCAGACCATCACGCAACAGGTTTTCGTAAGCCGTGATGAAGTTGTAATAGTTGACCATCGACTGTTGCAGAGCGGCCGGCATATTCAGGTTGTTGTTCAAGTAGTTCGGCGCGTCGAGCATGTGGTCAACGTCTCCCAGCTCAATGTGGTCGCCACCTGAGGCATAGATGGTTGCGTCCTCGTAAAGCACTCCCGGCGTGTTAAGGAATCCTGGGTCCGTCGACGAATAGCTATTCGCGTACGTTTGATCCGGGTACGCCGCCAACACCGAGGCTTTCGCTCCCGAGCTCCACGCGTTGTTGTTGTTGATCGCGGTCTGGAGGTCGTTGTACGAAGTCTGCCCCAGGAACGGCCAGCATTCCGTGTACAAGAACGCCAGGTCTGCGTTCGTTGCGATTTGCTGTTGACCATATTGGCCCACCGCATTGAAGACGATGTTGCCGCCAAGCGCGGTGTACGCGTTCGTGAGGAAACCGCTGAACGTGTTCTTCAGGGTGACCACGGTCCCGCTGCAGTTATACACCGTGCCGATGTCACCGAACCCATCGGCTTGCCACCCATCAAAGGCGTACACCGAGTTCGCGTTCGCTTCTTGGCCGAAGATGTAGCTCTGCCAACTCGTGTTACTCGGGTCGAACATGAACAGATACGGCGTTGCCAACGGGGGATCCGAAAGCGAGACATTCGCCTGACTCGTGCAGTTGTTATTGGTCCATAGCCCCCAGTGATAGTCAACCCCACTGCCGTCCGAGCCGTAACCGGCCCAAGCACCGTAGATCAGGTTGTAGCTCATGGCCACGGCGTTGCCGGTGTGCACGTCACTGATGAGTGACTGAATGGAGTGCTCGTAGTTCGTGTTGGAGTCGATGTTCACCCAACTGGCGGCTGGGCTCCCCACGGTTCCCGCCAACGGTACGTGCTGCTTCCATTCCCAGTCGTAGAATTGGACGCCGTCAAGGTGGTACAGGTTTAGTCGGCTCGCAATCTGCGTCTGGGTGTAGTTGTCCGCAAAGTTGGTCACGAAGCCATAGCGTGGGAACTTCGTCCAACTGGAGGACACGTCTACGGCACTGTACGCAGTATCGAGCGTTCGACTGCCAGAATCCGTCAACGTCCCGACCACCAAATAGCCCTGGTAATTCGTCGTTGGCGGGGTCCAAGTCAACGTGTAGTTCTTCGCCTGTCCGGCCGCCAACGACACTGAAGTCGTCACCGGTGAGCCAACCGCCACGCCGTTGTGAGTGAATGACAGCGTCAGCGTCTCGCCCGAAACGCCAATCGCCTGCGGGTTGACGATATTGGCGTTGAACGTCACGTTCGTGCTCGGTGAGTAGCGCGATGTCCTGGTGGTCAAGCTCTGAATCTCGTGACCGTTGGTGTTGCCATACAGCCACGCGGAGCTCGAACTCGCTATCTCATAGTGAAATCCCGTGAGATCGTCATCCGTCCACGTACCGCTGTTGTCGTAGGCCATACCAACGTCCACGTAGGACCACGAGCCCGCTGAGGCACTACCGGAACTGGCCATATCGGTAATTGGCACCTGCATTTCCATTCGACCGGTGCCGGTGTCCCACTGGGGCGCTTGAATGGTCAAGTTGGTATCCCACGTCCAGCCACCACCCGAGTTCGCACTGAACATCGAGAACGTGCTGCTATCGCTCCAGCGCGCGTAGAGGTAGTTCATCGGATGATCGAGTGAACCTCCGAAGTATCCGGTACTTGTGGAGTAGATCGAGCCCGAATGGTTGAAGTCTTGGGCGTAGATCATCATTGCAAACTTTGGCGCAGTATTGTACGCCGACAGGGAACCTGAAGCGTTGTCCATACGGACATACAGGTTGCTGGCGTCACTGCTTGCATAGATGCGCTTGACATCGGTCATCGTTGAGCCCGACGTGCTTCCGGCAGCGTTCCCGTCATAGAAGGGAACGCTGCGCCATTGCGGCCAGTCATTCGCTGGTGTCGTTGTCTCTGTCATGGTGCCGTATGCGCTGACGTTCGCGTTCGTTGGGTAGACCCGCGGGTCGTACTGGCTCGTGTACGCGAGTCCCGTCATGACGAAAGCGGCTGCGGTGAAGGGCTCGCTCATCGTACTGACGATCGGTTGGTTGCTGGACGAGACTGCCTCGCCAGGCGGCATGTAACCAACGCCCGACACGCCCGCGTACCACTGAAGTCGTGACAACGCGTTCGTAGTCTGGCCGGTGTACACCTCGTACAGTGCAACGAGCATTGTCATGTTCGGCCAGGCGGGTTCGGCGGTGCCGGCTTCGTTACCGGCGGGACTGTACGGGCTCGTGTAGTAATAGGTGTCGCCCGAGTAACGAGATATTCCCCACGTATCCTTCGTGAGCGCTTGTTCCACGTTGGAGATCTGGCTCTGAGCCTGCTCAGTGTTCGCACTGATGTCGCCAAGGGCGATCAATTCGTTTGTTGAGGAGTCGATGAGCGAGACTGGCGAGCCGGAAGACGTCTCACCTTGATCAAAGTATCCGGTGGTGTCGTTGTATTCACCGGCGGGATTCCAGTCGTACGAACGCTGAATTGCCGACAATATGGTGCTCGCCGAACCATTCCAGTTATCAGCGTCGGTCGGGTTGGACTTGGCCAACGCGAGGTGAGCTGCGGCTCGCAGGCCGGCAACGTAGAACGCTTCCGTGAAGGTGTAGTACTGATCGGTCTGCTCCCAAATACTGCTGTCTTGAGGTCCCAATCCATTCGTACCGACATTGGAATTGAGGTATCCGGCGGCGGCCTGCACGGCGGGCCACACGGTAGTTAGAAATGTTGAGTCACCTGTCAACTGATAGTGCCGCCAGACACCTACCAAGAACTCACCTACACTGTCGTACTCTGGTTCGACGAACGAGACGTAATTGCCTGACCATAGGTCATAGGTCGTATGCCATGTGCCTCCCGACAGTTGGTTCGCCGCCATCCATTCCCAGTACTGAGCGGCCTCGGTGTAATGTCCCGCGGCGTCTAGGGCCATGGCGTCAAACGATGAGTCGCGCACCCATGCCTTGTAGCCATACGAGCCAGGGTTCGTTGCCGCCGGGAAAAGGCCGTCGCCCGGGTTCTGCGAGTTCTTGATGACGACGAGGTTGCGGAGGTATGCGGTGTTGACGCCGGTGTCAGTGGTGGTTATCGTCTTGCCGCCGCTGAGCCACGTCGAGTAGTCCGATGCCGTGGTTGTGTACCAGTACGCACCCGTCTGTGCGCGCGCCGTGTCAGCGCCCGACTGAGCGGAGCTCAAGGTAGATCCGATACCCAAGTAGTAGTAGAGCGTCTGCGATGAGCTTGGTGCGATCGTCACCGAGTTCTGGAATCCCAGGTCCACGTTGGGGGTCGAGACCGATCCATTGTCGTGAAGTGAACCGGTCGCGTCAAACTGCGACCAGGCGCTCGCTGTCGCGTCCGTTGAAGTGAGATCGGAGTCATTGCCGACCTGATACGACGACGCTGTTTGAAGAGCACCAAGATAGACGACATATTGACCGGACGCCGTCATGTTCGCGAACATCGTGTTGCGTGTGGAGTCGTAACTTCCTGCCACGTTGTCGGCGAGATTGGTGTTGTTGACATGCACTTGATCGAGGACGTTCCAGTTGTAGGACGTCGTCGCCGAAGGGTTCGTAAGTGTGTAACGGACCACCATGAACGGTTCGTTTGGAACCATGACGAAGTCACGCTTCACTTGAATCGCCGGCGTCGATCCGCTGTAGGTACCATAGGTGCCGTTCAGTACACCGTTTTCGTCGAGGTAGCCAGTCGTTGCGAAGTTCTGGGGCTGGTCATACTTGATGCTGTCAGTCGTGTCGCGAAAGAAACCGGTGTAGTCGTTGATTTGATTGACTCCCCAGTTGCCGGAGTAGTGAAGTTCAGCAATGCGCGGACCGTACGTTGCCGTGGAGAGTGGATTCAACTTTGGAGCCATCCAAATTGCTTGGATATTTGACCAATTGGACAGGTAGAGACTCGCGGCAGATGTCGAGGTCGGGGAAGTTGTGATGTGTGGCGTCAATGTGTGTCTTGTTGGCTTCGCTCCAGATCCTCTCGTCACGGCCCCCGCCGTCACGGTCATGGTCATGACGAGCGCTACTGAAAGAGCCGTCACGAATCCCCTGTTTAAAATGTCACTCTTGCGTCGCATGTCGCCCCCACTTAATTTACCCACTTTATGAAATGAGATTATTAACTGTCTAGGGCAAAACAGGACAACTGTCAAGGGAGAGTTTGACCAATTCGAAACAACATAATTTAGGTTCTCATCGAGCTCCGGCGCCGGATAGTGGCTGAGTTGGAATCAGCTAATTGAATCCGATGAGATAATGATTGCCGTGTTGTTCGAGATGGCGAAAGGACACGGCCATTTCCACTTCGCGGCGACCATTGAACCTGAGACGGACGCGCGAATGGAGAATCACTGGACCGATTGCACAAGATCAATACGGTCTCGGCGCGCCAGCCGTTGCCTTAAGTCCAGATTGCCTGCTCTGTCGTCTCATCGAAATACTCAAATTTTTGAGGATCGACACGAAAAGTGAATCGGTCCCCCGCTCGCACGGCGTATCCCGGTTCAATTCTGGCCACCGCCACTTGACCGGTGTCGGTTTCGTCTTCGCCGGATTCATTCGCTTGCGAGGACATCTCCGACTGGACCAGTTTTGCGTCCATCGAGAAGTGAACGAGGAGCTCCGCGCCGAGCGCCTCGACGAGTTCCACGACACCACTGATGTCAACTCCGACCCGATTGGAGCCGGGTGCATGGAGATCTTCCGGACGTATTCCGACAATTAATGTCTGACCAGGGTATTTACGCAGTTCCGGACGGTGGCCGAACACGTCAGCGGGAAGAGGAACCGTTTGATTGCCTATTGAGAGCGATGTCAGATCGTCCGAAAGTCGAGCCTGGAAGAGGTTCATCGACGGAGATCCGATGAAGCCCGCGACGAAGAGATTTTTCGGTCGGTCGTAGAGGGACTGCGGAACGTCGCACTGTTGCAGTTCGCCGGCACGCATGACCGCGACCCGATGACCCAGCGTCATCGCTTCGGTCTGATCATGGGTTACATAGAGAGTCGCCACGCCAATTCGCTTTTGGACTCGAGCGACTTCGGCCCGCATCTGGACTCGCAGCTTCGCGTCGAGATTCGAGAGTGGCTCATCCATCAAGAACACGTTGGGTTCACGCACGATCGCCCGACCCATTGCGACGCGCTGGCGTTGTCCGCCCGAAAGCTGCGCCGGCTTCCTGCTGAGCCAGTCGGTGATACCGAGCACAGCCGCCGCCTCACGAACGCGCCGGTCGATCTCGGTCTTGGGCAATTTCTTCATCCGCAGGGCGAAGCCGATGTTCTGGGCCACCGACATCTGGGGGTAGAGGGCGTAACTCTGGAAAACCATCGCGATGTCGCGGTCCCGCGGTGCGATGTCATTTACAACTTGATCGTCGATCTTCACCAATCCCGACGACACGTCTTCGAGACCCGCAATCATTCGTAGCACGGTGGTTTTGCCGCACCCCGAAGGTCCGACCATCACCATCAGTTCGCCGTCAGCGATTTCGAGGTCGAGACCATGGATTGCTTCGTAACCATTCGGGTATACCTTGGTTACTTCTTCAAGGCTGATTGATGCCACGATGCTCTTCCTTTGTTCGTCTTGTTGGTAAGACCCGCATGCAATACATAGCTTGGCGAACCGAGGTTCGAGCTTTTGCGTCAGGAGTGCGGTCCGGAACAATCCCGCCACGACCTCTCCCTATATATCCTTCACGTACTCTCACGGAGGAATTCCCTTCTCGTCACTCGCAGCACGGACCACCCGTCTACGAGAGGCAGTTCCACTTGAAGTGCCCGGCCTTGACGGTGGGCGACGAATGTCATCGCGATCTCTTGGAATCGGCTCCCGCCGTGACCGAGGACGGCGGCGTCGGCTACCCAAACGTCTGGATGATCTAACAGAACATGGACCGTCGCGCTTCGAAGGTAGCCAGGCGATGTTCGTTTCTTCCAGCTACCGTTCTCGCTCCCAGTGAGATCCACGACTCCGATGGTGACGCTCGACTCGGTGTGAACAACTCGAGCGAAGAGTGCGCCACCGACAGGCTCGGGCCGCACTGGCGCGTCGGCCTCGACGGTCACGGAGCCGTTCTCATCGCCAATCTCGTACCAACTGGTGTCTTCGCCTTCCAGAAAGAGGTCGCGACAACGCAAGCCGAATCTCCGCCACTCCAGCACAATCGCGGCTTCCTTTGGGTCCAATCGTGCGTGCTTAGGGTAGTACGCGTCGGACAACGCTGCATGGCGGTCTCCGAAGATCAGAGCACATGCCCCGAGTTGAGTGACGATAGCTTCGGTCAAGACAGCAGTGTGCAGCGCGTCTGGTCGCGACGTAACTGCGATCGGACCGGCAGCACTATCGATTCCCCACACTGGTGGATAACAGGCGATGGAGCCCCGTACAATGTCCTCTGGGCGCGCGCCCGCGCCGAGTCGACCTGAGAATCCGTTGCTGCGGTCCAACAGCCCTTCAAAGTGACGCCATTGGTCGTTCGGCGCCCACACCTCGCAGTAGCGAAACACGGGCGCTGAGGCTAACTGGGCCGCGGAGGGTACGCCGTCGACCTGATTGAAACTCACCAGTTCGCGCTGTCGCCCGTTTCGAAGGGCGATGAGGAATTCCGCGTACGCCGCGCGCATATCGACACATGCTCCGCTCGAATCAAATGCGATCCTGGGGTACCCATAGGTGTCGACGTGAAAACCCGTGAAGCCGATCGCGTCTGCGGCGGCGCCGTAGGCATTCACGAAGTGCTGCTGCCACTGCGGGTTCGCGGGGTTGGCGAGCACGATCTGGTCAAGGAAGCGAATGGGTGATCCGTCGTCCTCGTAGAGCAACATCTCGGGGTGAGCGCTGGCGAACTCGTTACCCACAGCATAAATCGGCGCGTAGGCGTGCGCCACCGCACCTTCCAAAGCCAACCCGCTCGCCAACGAGCGAAGGGCCGACAGCGATACTGGTCGATGCGACGGATCCTCCCAACTGCTCGAGGGGCCGAGGGGTTCCGTGTACGTGTCCATCCAGTCGTAGACCTGGACGACCGTCGAACGAAGTGCTCGATTCCACGTCAAGACCTCCTCGACATCCTCCTCTAAGAACGACGTGGCAAATCCATGCACTGGCCGTTCCCCCTGGTGCGCACCAACGGTCGTGAATTCCTCGGCTAGCCAATTTCCTTTCGCGTCCATTGCCTGAATCGAGTACGTGCCAGCAACGAGTCCATCGAATCGAGCGCCCTGGTCCAATCGTGCGTGAACCGATCGACCCGACGCCATCTCCGCGACCACACTGGCGGTTCCCGAGGGCAACGAATTGAGCACCACTTCGGCACCGGTCATGTAGAAGGACCGAACACCGGTGAGACGGTTCTCCGTATCCCCAAGTGTGAATTCGTCACGTTTCGAGTCAGCCATTCCGGTTCCCTCGTTGGGCAAGGGGTGCATTGTGGCTCATCGGATTGCACCCAACGACACGCCGGATCTGAACCACTTCAGTGAGACCAAGAAGACGACCACGACCGGAATTGTCGCTATCACTGAAGCGGCGAAAAATGGGCCCCACTCCACGGTGTGGACGCCGATGAAGTCCGCGAGAGCGACCGGCAGGGTGTAGTGCTGGGATGAACTGATCATCGTCAACGCGACAGGAAACTCATCCCAGGCGGCACTGAAGATGAACATCGACACCACGGCGAGTGCCGGCAACGAGAGCGGCGCGATCAGGCTGGTGAGGACTCGAATCGTCCCGGCGCCGTCCATTCGGAATGATTCCTCGTACTCGTGTGGAATAGCTTCGAAGAATCCTCGGAGAAGAAAGATTGTGAAGGGCAAGTTGGAGGCGACGTAGAGGAGCGTGAGTCCCATCAGCGAATCCAGGAGGTGGAGCCGGTCCATGAGCAAGAACTGAGGTATCAGCAGCAGCAGGTTGGGTACCGCCAGACTCGCCAAGAAGATGTAGAAGATCAGTTCTTTGAAGCGGAACTTGTAGCGCGCGAAGGCGAACGCCGCTAATGAGGCGATGATCACCGTCACGACAACCGTGGCGATGGAGACAATCAAACTATTCACGAAATAACGCCCGAAACTGTTCTGCGTCCACGCCTGCACGTAGTTCTGGACCGTCGGATGCGTCGGAATCAGGACCGTTGCGCCCAGCAGCCCACCGTTGGGTTGGAACGATAAGGAGACCATATAGAGCAGCGGCCCGAGCGACAAGAACGCCAGGACGATGGCGATGACCATCCGCAACCTGTTGCGCTTCCGAATCCCGAAGAGGCCGGGGCCGGTACCAGCCAACGCGGACCGTGGCTTCGTCTTGCTCTTATCGACGCCGATGACCACAACTCTCCTAAAGGTCCTGGTGTCGCATGATGCGGATCTCCGCGGCACTGAGCCCGAAGAGCACGACGGCGAGTAACGACGCGAGAGCCGCGGCGTACCCAAATGCGAAGTTGGAGAATGCCTGTTGGTACATGTAGGTCATCATCGACTGCGTCGAATTATACGGTCCGCCTTTGGTGATCTCGAAGATCTGTGTGAACACTTGGGCCGCACCGATGACGAGCAAGACCGTGACGAATGTGACAGCGCCGCGAATCGAGGGCAGCACCACATGGCGCCACACGTGCCATTCCCTTGCGCCATCGATGCGCGCCGATTCCAAGAGTTGTTTTGGAATGCCGTCGAGGGCCGCCAGGAATATGATGAAGGACCAACCGACGCCTTTCCAGATGCTGAGCAGCCAGATCACGACGTTGGCGGTCCAGGTCTGGGCCGTCCAGTCGATCGCGACCGTATGACCGGAGAAGAAGCCCGCCACGGCGTTCATTACACCGCCTTGGGACGCAAACAAGTACGAGAACACCCAGCTCACGACCACCCACGACGTCACGACCGGTATGTAGACGGCGGCGCGCCAGAACATGGAGCCGGGGAGTCGATCGGTAAGGACCGCCGCGGCGAAGAGCCCGATCGCCATCTGCACCGGAACGGTGATGACGATGAAGAGGAATGAATTGAAGGCCGCGGTGCGAATGACCGGGTCATGGAAGATGGCGGTGTAGTTCGACCATCCCATAAATGGGTTGGACGCCCCGGGGAATATGTGCCAGTTGTAGAAGCTGATGTCGAACTGGCGGTAAATCGGATAAACGGTGAAAACAGCGTAAATCGCAACCGCGGGCAAGAGCAGCAGGTACGGCGTGGCAATTCGACGCACGCGCCTCGACCGCTTTGAGCGCACAGCGACACCCGATGAGCTTGTCATCGGGTGTCGCTGTGCGCTCTTTACATCGGTCACTCTACTATTTCAGGGCGGCGTCAGCAGCTTGAGCGGCGGTCTGAAGACCCACCGCGACGGTGACTTTGCCGGCCAACATCAACTGGAGCTCGTTGGAGAACGCCGTGTCCAACGCGGCGTAGCCCTGTGTCACAGGACGCGCCCTCGACGTCTTCAACTGCTGGGCGAAGACCGCGAGCGCCGGGTTCACCTTGATCTCATTCGCCGCGTAGGTCTTGTAGGCCGTCATCTGACCGGCGGCAACCATCGCGAGCTGCGAGAACGGTGACTGCAGGAACTTGACGAACTTAATCGTCGCCGCCATGTTCGGAGCATGCTTCGCAATGACGAGGTCCTCGCCGCCGACAACGGAGCCCGATCCACCAGGCCCGGGCGGGTCAATCACCGTGCCGTAGCCCGTGAAGTTGGCCTGCTTGTAAGTATTGGTCGCCCACGGTCCGTCGAGGTACATCGCGTACTGGCCCAATGGGAAACCGGTTTCGCCGCTAATGGCGCCAGAACCGCCGGCCATGTCGCTCCCGATGACACCACTTTGTTGGAACGTGACGAGCTGTTGCACCGCAGCGATCATCTTTGGTGAGTCCATGTAGCCGGACGCTTTGGTCCACGCATTGTTCGTGAAGTTGGCGCCGGTCGGCCACACCAATGGACCGACATTCCAGATGTCAGTGCTGTCAACGCCGAGCCCGTGCTGACCCTTCGACGGAATCGTCAAAGTCTGAGCGTCGGCGACCAACTGAGCGTAGGTCGTCGGTGGCTGGAGATTCGCCGCGGCGAAGTCAGCCTTGTTCCAGAACAGGACCTGCGTGTTCGTGTCCAGCGGAATGCCGAAGTAGCCGCCCTTGTACAAGTTGGTTGACAGCGGCCCTGGGAATGCGGCCTTCTTCATCGCTGCGAACCATGGCTGCTTCGAGGTTTCAAGTAGCACGCCTTCGGAGGCGAGCTGTGGGACCCAGGCAATGTCGGAGCGCATCAGGCTCGGCGGATCACCAGCAGCCGACGAGGCGATGAACTTGTTCAACATCCCGTTGTACGGCAGCGTGTCGTCAATGACCTTTATTCCCGGGTTCGCTGCCTCAAATGCCGGTATCACGATCCCATTCATGACCGGCGTTTCGGTCACGCTGTTGTAGGCGTTCCAGAAGGTCACCGTTTGAATCCTGTGCTTAGGTGCGGCGTTCGCCGTTCCCGAAGCGGCGACGGCAACTATGCCTCCACTTCCTAGAAGCGCAGCTAGAGCGACTGAAACTCGTGCGAGTCCCGTCCGCCCTCTAATCTGATGATTGAGTTTCATTTCGTTGTTTCCCCCTGCTTTTCTTTTGTTGTAGGTCCCACGGCACTTCCGCGAGACCGATTACCTCAAGCTGATGGACCCGACGGCCTGGCCAGATACCCTCCTTCGATACCGTTAAACCTGTCCATCTCCCGATCACTAGGTCGAAATCCGGATTTACGAATCACTGGCGGGGTTGCGTTCATGTCGCCGCTTCAGTCGCTGAGTCGCCGGCCCTGCTTCCCGTTGCGGGCAAACCAGAACGCGTGATCGCGTCCGCCAGAATCACGTACATCGCGTGAGACCAAGTGAGATCGGAAGCAGGAGGACCCCAACGATCAACCCACTCCGTGTAGTGGCGAAGGTCGCGGTGTTCCCCGCCAAACTGTTCGCCCAGATTTCCATTGTCGTCGAATCGCTCAGCCAACCAGTCAAGGCATCTTCGCGCCTCGACGCCGTTACCGGTATTCAGGTGGTGCCATCCCAGCGACGCCGTCAGAACTGGCCAGGCACCACTCCCGAAGTAAGTGTCAGTTGAGTAGCGCCGTAAGCCACCTTTAAGGGTCAACCGTTCTTCGATCGTCGTGACGGTCTCGACGAAAGCCAGGTCGTTGACCTCGACCGCGTGGAACGGTGTAAGTAACCAAAGTTCGCTCGCGTCGACGTCGCTGTTCTCACTGGATTTCGCGTACACGCCATTGATAATCGTCGCACGGAGCCGATCCTTGACGACCGCTGCCGTTTCAAGGAGTCCCGGGTCGTCGAGCAGGCTCGCCGCACTGGTCAGTCCGCCGTAGACACACGCCAGCGTTGAAGTGTGCACGGCACTTCCGTTCTCTTCCCACACGTCGTAACAGGGTGAGAGTGCGAACGTCGCGAGATATCGAGCGGCCCGAGCGACCGAGGATCGCCATTCCTTCGGGAGCGTCGCTTGATTCGATTCAACGAGGTGCTGTCCGAGGGACCAAAGCCAGGTGCCGTAACCGTCGATTTGGAAATTGGGCCAGTCGTCAACAACAGAAGTTCCGTCAAGAGCGAACCGCGCCGGCGGCATAATGGCGGGATCGACGTCGTCCCTCCGCTCCATCTTTGTTATCACGTCGTCGATGATTCCGCTGATCCCACCGATGGCATCATTCACCCATGCGTGATATCTAGCTGATGCTTTGTGCTTTCCAGCACAATCGAGCGCGTACGCGCTGAACGACCCGTCGCGAAGCCAACAAAACTGATACTGGGCAAAGTCTGGGGACGCCACAATCGCACCATTGGCGGACTGATTTCGCAGGATGGCGCTAACGCTCTCATTGAACAACAAGTCATAAGAATAAGAATCAAGAAGTTTCGTCCGACTAGTTGGGAATTTGGGGTCGGTATCCTTTGAGGTCATGCGGCCCTCTTGAGTTCGTTCGAACTCAACTTTCGGAAACTCTGCGAATGACGCCATCGAGGAAATGATCGGGGGCCGCGTCGCATGGATATCCACGCGACGGGCACCCATTGATCATTCGCTCTAGGAGCCTCGGATGAGGGACGCACGGGTTGGGGTTCGG
Source organism: Acidimicrobiaceae bacterium (assembly GCA_025350565.1). Taxonomy (GTDB): domain Bacteria; phylum Actinomycetota; class Acidimicrobiia; order Acidimicrobiales; family RAAP-2; genus RAAP-2. The sequence goes on along the minus strand of JANXXO010000005.1, from coordinate 1,970 downwards.
CGTCGAGCTGATTGCGATTCATGCCCCTCCATTAATCAGGTACTTCCACTGACTTACTTACGTCAATGAACATACTACGGTTTCAATTCGATTGGAGTCAATAGCACCCATTTAATTTCGTTTGAACTAGAATTTAAGACTCCCTATCCCCTCCCGAAGGCAAGTGTCGCCTCAATTTCGTCAGGGTCATGGCTACGACGAATGGAAAGAGTCCTCCCGTGGGCCACGGTGGATTAGCCGGTGATGAATTGACCTTGACTGACTTGACTACTTAAGTTGGTCGGTTCGAAATTCCTTACTGCCCTCGTCGGTGCCAAATGGCCAAGCTCCGCGTATCGGAGCCGGGAAGACTGAAAGACTCTCGGAGTACCAATGTGGCTGCACCGACAGCCCATGCTTCGTCGCCCCAGCGCTGAATCTTCACCTCGATCTTCAGGCCAAGAGAGGCGAACGTCTGCTCCCGCACGGAGCGAATGATCGGGTCCAGAAACGTTGATCCGAGTTCTGTACCCTCTCCACAGATGATGAGCATTTCTGGATTGAGCAGCGTCATAATGTTCGCTACCGATATTCCTAGTTTTTGACCCGCTGCCTCAACTATCCCGCAAGTAACGGAGTCACCGGCGTTCATCAGCGAGATCATCTCACTACGCGAAATCGTGCGGCCCAGCCCCTCTCCAATCTCGCGGCGCATTGTGTCCTCACCCACCACTGCTTCGAGACAACCAGAGCGACCGCACTCACAAATTGGCCCACCCGGTTCGACAATGATGTGTCCGAATTCACCGCTAGATCCAAAAGCCCCCCTATAGAGCGCACGATCAATGACGATGCCGAGTCCAATACCCCGGCCGATACTCAACGTCACGAAGTGCCTCGCCCCGCGAGCGTCACCGGACCATTTCTCGGCTACGGCCAAGGTGTTCACGTCATTGTCGATCCAGACGGGCAAACGCAAGAGCCGCCGAAGCTTGCTTTCAATTTCCACGTTATGCCACTGAAGAAGGTGCGAAGAAACACACACTCCTGCATTCGAATCAATGACTCCCGACATCCCAATACCCAGACCGAGAGCCTTCGATCGCGGAACCTTCGCGTCGCGCAGAACTCCACGTACTTCGCTCAAAATGGCGTGCATCGCCCCGTCCGGATCTCCCACCAACGAAACAGGAAACTCTCGAGTAGCGACAACCTTCGCCTCTAGGTCACAAATAACTGTTGTCAGCCCATCTCCGCGAAGTTTGATGCCAATCACATAGCCCGCGGTTGCGTCAATGCTCAGAAGTACGGGAGGGCGACCTCCATTGGAGGGCGCCAACGCCACTTCCACCAAGATTCCGCGCTCGATGAGGTGGTCAACAATCGTCCCCACCGTCGGTGCGCTCAATTGGCTCTGCCGGGCGAGCTCCGCGCGCGATGTCGAGCCAGCGCTACGAACAAGTTCAATGAGCAAACTGACATTAAGCTCCCGCATCAATGCGCGCGAGCCCCGTTGCGAATTCCTTTGTTTTACGAGAACGTCGCGATCATTTACAGATGGCGTCTCACTGGGAGTTCGTTCAAGCTGAGTTCGACTATTCAACTTGCGCGGCATACCCCTCCGTAAATGAGTCACTTAAATCTTCAGACTTTCTTAATCAATTGAATCTATTATCCAAGTCAGTCACACTAAGAGGCACAGATTGGCCCAGAGGCTGGCCTCGTTTCGTTCCCACACTAACAAACGTAGGTAATTCCGTCTTACCTCCATGCTTTCCTTTTTGACAACTCAATTACATCTCGCGGTCAGAAGTGCTCGTCCAATTCACGCGAACGAGACCCTTTAAGGTTCTGGCCGGATCCCCGTGAACTGAGCCACTAGTAATGCGAGTCCTGATGCTCCAAAATGGAGCGAGGAGGAAGCATGAAGCAAAGGCACCACACCCCCGAACAGGTGATCCGAAAACTCGCCGAAGGCGAGAAGCTGTTGA
>JANXXO010000094.1 GCA_025350565.1 Acidimicrobiaceae bacterium | reverse complement strand
GTCCGCCGGGTCCGGTTACGGTCCGAGGCGGCAGGAGCAATTGGCAAGCCAGAAAAATTCACCTTTGCACGCTACCGGAGTATTTGCGAGGCGACACCAGTGTTGGCTCACGAATTCTTTCCTCCACAGCCGACCTCGTATCCCGCGCCCGACCCACCCGGGTTCTCGGTCTCGACCTTCGCCGCAGCTCGCGAATTTCACGTCGATACCGGCACCACGCGAGCAGCGCAGAGATTTCCTAGGACGTGATTAGGTTGCTGCCGTGAGTGACTTGCACGGCGGAAGCGACAACTTCGTACGGGTTCGCGGCGCGCGCGAACACAATCTCAAAGATGTTGACGTGGACATCCCGCGAGGGGTGATGGTTGCCTTCACGGGCATCTCGGGTTCGGGAAAGTCGTCGCTCGCCTTCGGCACGATTTATGCCGAAGCGCAACGCCGATACTTCGAATCGGTGGCCCCGTACGCGCGTCGTCTACTGCAGCAAGTCGGCGCGCCCCACGTGCGCGAAATCACGGGCTTGCCACCGGCGGTGGCGCTGCAGCAACGACGGGGCCAGGCCACGTCACGATCGAGCGTCGGCACGATCACTACCTTGTCGAACCTGTTGCGGATGCTTTACTCGCGCGCGGGAACCTATCCCTCGGGCGCCCCTCGCCTCGAGGCCGAGGATTTTTCTCCCAACACGGTGGCCGGGGCATGCTTGCGTTGTCACGGCCTCACCGAGGTTCATGACGTCGTCGAGGAGCTCCTCGTGCCCGATCGCTCCTTGAGTATCCGCGACGGAGCGATCGCCGCGTGGCCCGGCGCTTGGCAGGGCGCCAACCTTCGCAGCGTCACCAGCGGTTTGGGCATCGACATTGACGCGCCGTGGCGAACCTTAAAGAAGAAGCAGCGCGACTGGCTGTTGTACTCGGACGAGCAACCCTGCGTGTTGGTGCAGCCGGAGCCCGGTCGAACTGACTACGGCTACAACGGGCGATTCTGGAGTGCGCGCAAGCACGTCATGCACGCCCTCGCCAACTCCAAGAGTCCGATGATGCGAGATCGCGTGATGAGGTTTGTCCGCAGCGTGCCCTGTCCGGACTGCGACGGCACCGGTCTGAAGCGTGAGGCGCTCGCCGTTACTTTCAGTGGCCTCAATATCGCCCAGGTCAACGCACTATCGATCAAGGACGTCGTGACGCTCCTCCAGCCCGCCGCCCAACGCACCCGAGCGAGCGCCGCGACGCCAGACTCAAGTTCTGGGGAGACGACCGAGGTGGCCGTGCGCATCGCCACCGACATAGTGGCCCGTCTGACGGTGCTCGTTCAACTCGGTCTGGAGTATCTCAGTCTCGGACGCCGCTCGACCACCTTGTCCCCCGGCGAGGCTCAGCGCCTACGGATTGCCACGCAACTTCGCTCCGGTCTCTTCGGGGTGGTGTACGTGCTCGACGAACCTTCCGCGGGACTTCATCCCGCGGACGCGGAACCACTGATGGACGTGCTGGAGCAGTTGAAGGAGTCCGGAAACTCCCTCTTCGTGGTCGAACACGATATGGACGTCGTGCGTCGTGCGGACTGGGTCGTGGACATAGGTCCCGGCGCGGGCGAAGCCGGAGGACGGGTGTTGTACTCCGGACCGGTGAACGGGCTGAGAGATATTGAGAGCTCGCCTACGAGTCGCCACCTTTTCGGACGGTCCAACCGTTCCCCACTCGCGCCCCGCCCTCCCAGAAATTGGCTCCATCTCCAGGGTGTCTCTCGACACAATCTGCATGACCTCTCGGTCGACGTGCCCTTATCGGTGATGACCGTGGTGACCGGGGTGTCGGGTTCTGGCAAGTCAACCCTCGTCACCCAAGTGCTGGGCGAGGTGGTGCGCCGCCACCTTGAACTAGAACGCGACGAGATTAGCGAGGAAGTGGTGCTCGACGTCGCGGATGCGGTCGGACTCGAGGAGATTAAACGGTTGGTCATCGTCGACCAACGACCGATTGGTCGCACGCCCCGATCCAACTTGGCCACCTACACGGGACTTTTCGACACCGTTCGACGACTGTTCGCCACGACCGAGGAAGCTCGCGCCCGGGGATTCTCAGCGGGTCGCTTCTCATTCAACGTGGCGCAAGGGAGGTGCGCCACCTGCCAGGGAGAGGGCTTCGTTGCGGTTGAATTACTTTTCCTGCCTGGCACCTACGCGGCCTGTCCAACGTGTGGTGGCTCGAGGTACGACCCGGACACTCTTCTCGTGAGGTATCACGGCAAGAACATTGCCGAGGTCTTGGCAATGAACGTCGATGACGCGGCTCGCTTCTTCGCCGACGTTCCCGCTGTACTTCGCAGCCTGGTGGCGCTGCAAGAAGTTGGTCTCGGGTATCTAGGTCTTGGTCAACCCGCCACCGAACTCAGCGGCGGTGAGGCGCAGCGCATCAAACTCGCCAGCGAATTTCAACGAGCCCGCCGCGGACACACGCTTTACCTTTTGGACGAACCCACTTCGGGACTCCACCCCGAGGACATCGCCCTGCTCTTGGCGCTACTTCACCAGCTGGTGGAAAGAGGGAACACCGTGGTACTGGTGGAACACGACCTCGACGCAATCGCGTCGGCCGACTGGATCATTGATCTGGGGCCACGCGGTGGCGAAGCGGGCGGCAAAGTGATGGTGTGTGGTCCCCCAGCAACTGTCGCAAAAGCGACCAGTGCCACCGCGGTCTATCTCGCTCGGCGCCTCGAGGACGCCACTAGGTAACTTCGACTGTGCCCGCGGGACCGGTCAAGCATCGACCGGTACCGAAAGAGTACTCACGAAGGCGTATCAAGCACCTCGTCGCGCTCCCAGTAACGATGCCAACCGAGTGCTTCGAGGAGCGATGCGGTGAAGCTACGCGACGCTGTCGCGGCCGTAATGACGCCGGGTAGTTCCGCGTCAAGGCCGCACTCTTCGAGGACGGCGTTGCCCGCACCCCACGAGGCAATCGGCTTGTAATGCCGATACGCTTCGGCGAGATTCATCGCGCAGTACGCGTCGCCCAGGAAAGACTGGGCTCCGACACCGCCCGCGACCACTAGGGCGTCGTATTCCACGGACTGCGTTATGAGGGCCGACTTGTTCACGACCACCGGCTCTCGCTCACTCGTAATCGTGCCGCCGTGGGGCGCGATGATTGTCACTACGACGCCGGCCGACTGCAACGCTCTGCTCACTGCTTTAAGTGCGGCACCGTCAACGCCGTCTGCGGCGTACACGCCCACCACGCGTCCAACGACCGAACCGGGTTCGGAGGGCAGGAGTGAAAGTGCCTTCGACACCACGGCCTTCGGAATTGGTTTGCCACGGGGGGCCTTTTTGCCAAGGCTGGCCGCGACACGCTCAACGAGAACGGACGACACTTGGGCGAGATTGGCCAACGCCCGGTCTTTCACGTCCTCACGTAGACATTTGCCCAATTCGAACGAGAAGGCACCCACGATGTGGTCTTGCTCGGGAGTACTCATACTTTCCCAAAACATCGAAGCCTGCGAAAAGTGATCCGCGAAGGATGACGCGCGCACACGGACTCTCGGTCCCGTAACGATGCGTGGAATCGACACGTAGCCGGCTTTACCCGCGGGAAATGGGCAACCGCCGCCCACCGAATTTGGCGTGTACGCCGCAACCCCTTCCATCACCGCTTGCTGAGAAAACCCGTCGCGCTCGGTGGTGTTGACCGGCGAATGCGGACGGTTGATGGGCAGTTGGTTAAAGTTCGGGCCGCCCAACCTGGAGAGCTGGGTGTCGAGATACGAAAAATTTCGGGCCTGCAACAAGGGGTCGTCAGTAAAATCGATGCCGCGTGGCACGTGGGCCGTACAAAACGCCACTTGCTCGGTTTCGGCGAAGTAGTTGGTTGGATTCTGATTTAATGTCATTCGGCCAATGATTTGCACCGGCGCGAGTTCCTCGGGCACTAACTTCGTCGGATCGAGAAGATCGATGCCCTTGAAGGTCTGTTCTTCGTTGTCGGGAAACACTTGGACACCGAGGTCCCATTCGGGAAAGGCCCCCATCTCGATGCAGTCCCAAAGATCACGCCGGTGGAAGTCAGGGTCAATTCCACCCAGCTTCTGCGCCTCTTCCCATACCAGCGACGCCTTGCCGGCGGTGGGCTTCCAATGAAATTTGACGAGCGACGTCTTGCCCTTGGCATTCACCATGCGGAAGGTATGGACGCCGAAGCCTTCCATGGTGCGAAGTGAACGAGGAATGGCCCGGTCCGACATGACCCACATCAACATGTGCGTCGACTCTGGGGTCAGTGATACGAAATCCCAAAAGGTGTCGTGTGCGGTCGCAGCTTGGGGTATCTCTCGATCGGGCTCGGGTTTGGCAGCATGAATGAGGTCGGGAAACTTGATGCCGTCCTGAATGAAGAAGACCGGCATATTGTTGCCCACGAGGTCCCAGTTACCCTCGTTGGTGTAGAAGCGGACGGCAAAACCGCGGACGTCCCGGGCGGTGTCAGCCGACCCCCTCGAGCCCGCGACGGTGGAGAATCGCACGAAAACTGGCGTCTCTGCCTCAGTGTCGCAGAGCACGGGGGCGATGGTCAAATTCTCAATCGACTTGGTCAACCGGAAGACGCCGTGGGCACCCGCACCGCGGGCGTGGACCACGCGTTCGGGGATGCGTTCGTGGTCGAAGTGCATGACTTTCTCACGCAGATGGAAGTCGTCCAGCAGCGTCGGTCCGCGCTCGCCCACACGAAGGCTGTTGTTGGTGTCGTCCACCGGCACGCCATTCACCGTCGTCAGCCGGTCGCCGCCCTGCGCCCACAGAGGAGCGATTACCTCACTGGGAAGTCCTGGAGTAACACGCTGCTTGCGACCTCCGGCCCTCGATGGTACGGACTTTGCCATTGATGTCCTTTCAGAACTGCCGAGTTCTCACGAGATCGTGACTAAAGATTGACCTGCACTCAGTAAATCGCCACGCGAAACGCTCTGAGATCCACCGGCACGACTCCACCTGATTCGACGCCGAAGTTGGACGCGAAGTCTTGACGTCCATCCGTCAAAGTACTACTGCGTCGAATGCGGGCACCGCGCTAATTCGAGTGAACCGCATTCTTGGCGCCGTCGTCACCGCACGTCGTGACAGCCCCACGCGAGCATGTCCGAGTACGGAGTATTCGAAATGGCGGTTGACGCAAATCGCGATATATGCAAATACTTAAACGCGTCGACCGTTCTTGAGACGCCGACCGTTTGGAACTTTAAAGGAGCACCGTCATGGACATCGGAGTCGCACCCCGGACAACCACTTCGCTGAGTGAATTGCTCGATGTCTTGAGATCGACGGGCGCAGAGGTAGTCACCGAGCTCGGTAGTTTGATGCCCCGCACGCCCGAAGCGGAAATACTTCAACGTGTGCCCGACTCTTCGAGCGCGGCCAATAGCGCGGCTGACAACGACGAAAGTAGTCCCGGTGCCGGCAACGGTGATGAAGAACCCGGCAACGAGCGGATTGACGACCCTCCCCGACAGGACGACGACGAAGACGCCGATGTGGCCGAGGACGACGAATCAGACGAGGACACGAAAAGCGGAAGTGAGGAGAGCGAAGAGAGTCGCGCAGTTCCCGCGATGGCCTATGTGAACTCTTGAACTTCGAGTGAAGCGCACTGCCTTGTGGCGTGGTGCCCCAATGTGTGGCAACTGACTATTGGCGCGATGGATTAGGCGCGCCGCGCCGGATGACCACACTCGTCGAGCGAGGAACGTCGAGGTCACGGTTCATTAGCAATTAAGCGCCCAAGTATTCACGAACCGAGGACTATTTCTCGCAGGCCATTTCCTTCTGGACGCGGTTCAGCATGTTTGCCATTGACCGCGTCCTCACCACTACTGACGCCAAATGTGCCGCGGAATAAGATTTTTTCCATCGAGGTCGACAGTCATAACTCTCGACGAGCGCCAAACGAGGGCGGCCAACTCCCGTCGCGCCAGAACGTCACGGGCTTGCGTGGCGCACCGGTTCAACTTGACGCACGACGGGTCAGTCGGATCTTCACTGCCCTCGGAATGACCGGGGGATCGTACTGGTCGTCACCCTCTTTGCCTTGGGCGCGCACGAGAACGCGCAATTCTCCAACCTCCGCCAGCACGGAGTCCAGGCGGACGTCACGGTGGTGTCTTGCATCGGCGAGTTGGGAGGGAGTGAAAGCACGTCTCGGCCTACCGCTCCGGGACCTTCAACCTCGGCGGTCACACCGACAACGTCACGATATCGGGCACCTAGTTCCGCACCACTGGGTCCAAAGTGCCACGGGTGTCCGCGGGGACCAATCCGCACCTTGTTGCTACTCGAATCGATCTACGAAACAAGCACTCTTCTTCTCGGTGATACGTTCAACCGGCGTTGCTGTTCCTACTCTGGGTCGCCGTCGCGTCCGTTAGGTTCGTCGTCGTCGACGTACGAGCTAGACGCACACCACGAAGAGCTGCTCGGTGATGTCACGGCGGATGCTGAGCGAACTGTTCTCTATCTGCAACACAACTGTTCCCTCGCCATCTTTGGCGCGCACCGAGGCGGTCGTTCCGGGAAGAAAGCCCGCTTCGCTGAACTCGAACATCGAGTCAACGTCGGCCTCCGCCCCTTCTCCCAGCGACTCGAAGCGCACCACATCCCCAGCGGAAATGTCGGAAAGCGGTCGTTGATCGACACTGATTTTCTTTTCGTGGGCGCTGCCCGGAATGGGGTTGCCGTGGGGACAGTCGCCCGGGTCACCAAGCAAGGCAACAATCCTGGCCTCAACTTCATCGGACATCACGTGTTCCCATCGCCCCGCTTCTTCGTGGACCAGGTGCCAAGGCAGGCCAATGATGTCCGAAAGCAAGCGCTCGGCGAGACGGTGTTTGCGAATCACGCCTCGGGCAATCTCGCGTCCCGTCGCGGTTAGTTGCAACTCGCGACCCTTTCGCACGAGGTAACCATCGACAACCAGTCGGTCGATCATCTCCGATACCGAGGGCGGCGATTTACGAAGCCGTTCCGCCACGCGCGCTTGAATGACCGCTATGCCCTCGTCGGAGAGGGATTGGACCACTTGAAGGTACTCTTCAACGGGCGGATGAAAATCGTCGCGCATGCTTACCTTCCGTCATTGTTCCTATTAACAACATCTGCGTTTGACACTCTAAGTTAGGCACACCTAAACTTTACCCGTGCCTGACAGTCGGTCCCCGAGCCCCCCGCGGTATAGCCCAACTACCTGCTCATTAGCGTACTTCGGCGACCGTATTGAAGTCCTGCGGCGACGCCGCGGTATCCGGCGTTCCCTGGGACCAGCCACCGTGGTCCTCGTCGCGGCCATCATGCTCTCGGCCTGCGGCTCGTCCTCGACCGGCTCAAGAGGCTCCATCACTCTCTACAGCGGACAACACGTCCAATCAACCGACGCTTTGATCGCCGGCTTCGAGAAACTGACGGGCATCACGGTGAACCTCCGAAGCAACGACGAGGACACGCTCGCCGACCAAATGGTGACCGAGGGTGCTCGGTCACCGGCGGACGTCTTCTTCACCGAGAACTCGCCGGTACTCCAATTCCTTTCCGGTAAAGGGCTGTTGGCCACTCTGCCGTCGTCGACGTTGGCGCGCACGTCGTCCGCGTTCAACTCACCGCGCGGCAACTGGGTTGGTGTCTCGGCACGAGTGAGCGTCTTGATCTACAACCCCAAACTGATTGCCAAGCGTCAGCTTCCTACGTCGGTGCTCCAACTAGCCAGTCCCAAGTACAAGGGCTTGCTCGCCGTGGCGCCGGGAGAAACGGACGTGCAGCCCATCATCGCCTCGGTGCTCCACACCTACGGCCACGCCCGAGCCGTGGCCTGGCTCGAAGGGGTGAAAGCGAACGCGTCGGGCCACATCCTGGCCAACAGTGAGTCAATTGCCAACGAGGTCAATCGCGGCGAAGTCGCGTTCGCGTTGGTCAACCAGTACTACTGGTGGCGACTGCGTGCGGAGATTGGCGTCTCCAACGTGTCGTCGAAGATCGCGTACTTTGCTGCGCGTGACCCGGGTTACGTCATCGACGTGTCGGGCGCTGCCGTGCTGCGATTGAGCACGCATAAGGCGGCGGCGCGAAAGTTCGTAGCCTTCCTCGTCTCGCGAGCGGGCCAGGAGATCATTGCGCATTCCATAAGTTTCGAGTACCCGTTGGCGTCGGGAGTGGCGACGGTGCAACCCGAGACGCCTTTCAGTCAGTTACAACCTAATTCGATCACCATCCCCGAACTGGGAACCGGTTCGCCCGCGATTGCCCTGCTTCACGAGGCTGGACTGCTGTGAGTTCACCGGCGGCGCCCCAACGGTCCCGAGCGACCTCGAGTACGCAAATCCTCGAACGCGGCGACTCCACGAGTGGGCACTCGACAGCAACCTCGCACGTACGCACAACGCGGGGGCCTACGGCCCTGACCGTGGCGAGCACCGCGGTCGCGCTCATCCTCCTCGGCCCTCTGGTCTTTCTCCTCGTTGAATCGAGCGGCGCCGGGGCGCATCAGATCGCCCGTCTTATATGGCGCCCGCTCACCGCGACGCTGCTGTGGAACACGGTCCGACTCACCGTTGTCGTCACCGTGTTGTGCGCAATCATTGGCACGCTCACCGCATGGTGCGTCGAACGAACCGATCTGCCCCTGCGCCGGATGTGGGCCGTGCTCATCGTCATACCTTTCGCCATTCCCGATTTCGTCATTGCCTTCGGCTGGGCGTCGCTCTTCACCTGGGTTCACGGATTTGAGGGCGCAGTGCTCGTTATGACGCTCGCCGTCTACCCGCTCGTGTATCTCCCCGTGGCGGCCAGTTTCCGCAATGCCGACCCCGGACTGGAGGAGGCCGCGCGCAGCCTTGGTCTCGGACGCCTGTCCACTTTCTTTCGCGTCACCCTCGCGCAAGTTCGCGGCGCAATCTTCGGCGGCTGCGTCCTGGTGAGTCTCGTTGTCTTGGCGGAGTTCGGAGCCTTCGAGATTCTCGGGTTCCGGACGTTCACCACCGAGATATTTACCGAGTTTCAACTCTCGTTCAATATCGCAACCGCCTGCGCCTTGTCACTAGTACTCATCCTTTTGAGCGGCTTGATTCTCGGCGGCGACTGGATTATTCGACCCAAGGGTCGCACGGCCCGAACGGGCCCGCTGGCCCAACAGTCCTTACGACGTCACGAGTTAGGGGCCGCACGATGGCCGGTTTTGCTGACACTCCTGGCCCTCGTCGCCTTGTCCCTCGGCGTTCCGATTGGCGCCAGTATCTACTGGATGGCGCGAGGAACGAAGTTTGCCCTCGGCGGAGTGTCGATACTGAACGCCGGCCTTCACACCGCCTTCTTCGGGGCCTGCGCCGGCGCCATTGCGACCGTCGCGGCGATCCCCGTTGCCCTGCTGGCCATTCGACACGACAGCCTGAAGGCGCGTCTGATGGAACGCAGTACCTATCTCGTGTTGGCGATGCCCGGGTTAGTAATTGCGCTGGCGCTCAGCTATTTCGCTGAACGTTACGCGGGTGGTTTTGGCTATCAGACGTCCGCCCTGCTCATACTCGCGTACTCGATTCTCTTCTTCCCCCTCGCGTTGGTCGGCGTACGCGCGTCCATCATCCATATTCCCGTCGGCTTTGAAGAAGCGGCGAGGTCGCTCGGACAGAGTCGGCGTCGGGCCTTTTTGCGCGTCACCATGCGAATCGCCGGTCCCGGTCTCGCTGCCTCGTTTTGTTTAGTCTTTCTCGCCACCATCACGGAACTGACCGCCACGCTCCTGCTCGTGCCAATCAACGTGCAGACGCTGTCCACGCAGTTTTGGGCCTACCAACAGAATCTCTCCTACGGACAAGCTGCTCCCTTCGCTCTGGTGATCGTCCTCATTGCCGCGGTTCCGTCCTACGTCATCAGTCGATACTTCGATCGCCTTCCGGCGCGAGCAACGGCCGGCCAATGACCCCGTCACCGGCGAACCTGGAAGTGACCGACGTCGGCAAATCCTTCGGCGACAACCCGGTACTCGTCGGAGTTAATCTCAGCGTGGCGGCTGGATCGTTCACGGCGATCCTCGGACCATCCGGTAGCGGGAAGACCACGCTGCTGCGCATCATCGCCGGATTCGACCGGGCCGACAAAGGAACGGTAAGGATCGGCGGCGATGTGCTCGACGGACCTAACGAGTTCGTTGCCCCCGAACGAAGGAGGGTGGGTTACGTTTCGCAGAACGGCAGCCTCTTCCCGCACCTCACCGTCGAAGAGAACGTCACGTTCGGGCTGGCCCGCTCGTTACGACGCGGCGACGACGTGACGGCGCTCATTGAGGCGATTGATCTCGGCGCGCTCGCGCGACGATTCCCTCACCAGCTTTCGGGCGGTCAACAACAACGAGTCGCACTGGCACGGGCGCTCGCGGTCAATCCACGCTTCATACTGTTGGACGAACCGTTTGCGTCGCTCGACGCCAGCGCGCGCTCCGATGTACGCTCCGACGTTCGACAAATTCTAAAACGGGTTGGCACCACCGCCGTCTTGGTCACGCACGACCAGGACGAAGCGCTCTCCATGGCTGACCAGGTTGCGGTGATTCGCGACGCGCACATCGTGCAAAGTGCGACGCCACACGATATCTACCAGCAACCAATTGATACGGGCGTTGCTCAATTCGTGGGTGACGCCAACCTCATTGGCGGTCATCTGAAGGCCGGCGTTGCCGTCACCGTACTGGGCACGTTGCCGGTCATGAAGAGTCCGACGGTCGCAGACGGCAGGGTGACCGTGCTAGTGCGTCCCGAGCAGTTGGCTCTCTCGCGTACCGACGACGTTGCCGGCGTGAGGGTGGAAATTCTGGAGACGGCTTTTCACGGACATGACTCTCTGTACCGAGTGGCCTTTAGCGCGAATAGTGAGGAACATCTCCTCACGGTGCGGCTACAAAGTGGCGAGCAGTTCACGGCGGGCGACCTCGCGCACCTTCGCGTGAACGGTCCGGTTAAGGTCTGGCCTGCTCCATAGTTCGTCCCGGCGCTCTCGCGCCGACCCGCCGTCAGCGGCGCAACGAGTTCGGTGCGGTGTACTGCGCCGAGCCGAATGCCAAGACTGGCACGAAAATGAAACTCAGCAGCCACAGACCGATGCCGAAGCCCGACGATTTCCCGAAGGCTTTCGCGACATCCATAGCGACAATCAATCCAATGACGATGTTGACCAAGGGTATGAAGAACAGAATTAGCCACCATTCGGGGCGTCCGGCAATCTTGCAGTAGAGATACAAATTGTAAATCGGCACGATGGCGCCCCACCACGGCTCGCCGGCTTTGGCGAAGAGTTTTCCAAAGGCCGCCACGTAGAAGACGATCACCACCAGGAAGATGAGAAACAGACCTGAGCCACCAGACGAGTGAGCTGACATTTGTGCCTTTCGCGTGCGTGCTGTGATGATATCGAGTTCGCCCATCAGGGAAATGGATGATCTGAGGGCGCGCCCATTCGACATGTGCCTGGAGAAGGTGACGCAGGGCCGACGGGCCGCCCCAATCTTCGCAACGCAACTTCGTTCACCGACGGGCCGGAGAGCATACGTATGCAGTTGTTCGCAACCCCTTGACACTCACCTCGTCAGATTGCGAGACGCCACGTTCGCGGGTGAGGTCAATTTCACTGCCCAGGAAGGGCCCAATTGACTTGAGCTTCCCCGCCGAGAGCAAAAAAGGGCGGTCCATAGTTGGTCGTTCGAGGAAGTTCCAAGAATACCTTGACAAACGTTCTATAACGATATATCGTTATAGAGACATATACAACATAGGAGGAAACTATGAGTCACGAAAACCACGAACACCCACACGATGATCAGCCGACGCGCGATCGCGGACCCCGCGGACGCGGTCGAGGTCGAACCCCCGGCGGACACCGCGGCGGACCCTTCGGCCGCGGCGACGACATGTTCCGAGGTGGATTCCCACAACGGGGCGCGCGACGCCTTCGTCGGGGCGACGTCCGAGCAGCCGTTTTGGTGCTTCTCGAAGAGTCGCCTCGCAACGGCTATCAAATCATCCAAGAGCTGAGCGATCGTTCGAACGGAGCGTGGCGACCGAGCCCCGGTTCGGTCTACCCGATACTTCAGCAACTCGAAGATGAAGCTCTCGTCGAGATCTCGTCAACCGAGTCCGGAAAGACGTACCACCTCACCGCCCAGGGTAAGACCTTGGTAGAGACGGACCGCGAGAAACTAGGAAAGCCCTGGGAAACCGCGGCGGCCGACGTGAGTGATGCGAGCACCGACCTCTTCGATACGATGCGCCAAGTAGTCATGGCAGTTCGTCAAGTCACCATGGCCGGTTCGGACGCGCAAACGAAAAAAGCGGCGGCGGCTCTCGCTGACGCGCGGCGCACTATCTACCGCATCTTGGCCGAAGACGAGAAGTAATCGCCCGTCGTTAACCCGCTCCTCGCCTTCTCGGTGGGAGCGGGTTTTTTCGTTCCTTTCCCGACGCGGTCCATCACCGTCCAATTGCGTGAGCCGCCTCGTCCGCCATACTGAGGTGGTGGAAGAACCCTGGCACCCCGAGACCGTGGCAATCGTCGCCGGTCGTGACGACGTGCCCGGGGGGCCTTTTAACGTTCCACCGACGTTCGCTTCCACCTACCGCGACGGCGGTGCGCTCGGCTACGGCCGCTGGGGCAACCCCACCTGGAGCGCCTTTGAAGAGACCCTCGGTCAGCTCGAGGGTGGGAACTGCGTCTCGTTCGCCTCCGGTCTCGCGGCCGTCTCGGCGCTCCTCGCGGCGCTCCCACTTGGATCTCGCGTGGCCTATCCCGGTGACGGCTACAACGGCACCCGCGCCATGCTGGCGCAACTCACCCGCGAGGGACGACTGACGTCCCAGGCCCTCAACGTGGTGAACACCGACGAAGTGTTGGCCCAACTGGAGCACACTGACCTCCTTTGGCTGGAGTCGCCGACCAATCCCATGCTGGGCATCGCTGATCTTGCGGTCCTCCTCGCCGCGGCACGCGACCGAGGGGTCACGGCGGTCGTCGACAACACGTTCGCCACCCCCATGCTCCAACAGCCCTTGGCGCTCGGCGCCAGCGCCGTCGTGCACTCCGCCACCAAGTACATCGGGGGACACTCTGATCTCTTGATGGGTGCGGTGATTGTCGCCGACGGACGAGCACGCGACGAACTCGTGACTTGGCGAACCCTGCACGGGGCCATTCCCGGTGTCATGGAGTCCTATCTCGCCTTAAGGGGACTGCGCACGCTCCCCGTTCGCTTTGAGCGCCAGCAGCGGAGCGCGGCGCTGCTCGCCGAGCGACTCAGTAGTCACGTCCAGGTCACGGTCGTTCACTATCCGGGGCTCGCGGCCGATCCGGGATTCAGTCGGGCGACGTCCCAGATGAACGGTTACGGCGCCATGGTGTCTTTCGAAGTACGCGACGCCGAAACGGCCGAGCGCGTAGTGACGCGACTTCGCTTGGTCATTGGCGGCACGAGTCTCGGTGGGGTGGAAACGACCATCGACCGACGAGGACGTTGGGAAGGTGAGGAGCACGTGCCGGGGGGACTTCTCCGGCTGAGCGTCGGTCTCGAACATCCCGACGACCTCTGGCGTGATCTCACTCAAGCCCTGAACTAACGTCAATTTCTTCCCCCGCACGAGGGACGGAACATGGGGCCAGGCGACCCCAAGGTATAACCTGCCCTCCATGACGAGCATCCTCGCCCTCGATCCCGCCTGGACCGACCACGAACCGAGCGGCGTAGCCCTCCTCCAGTCGACGAAGAAGGGTTGGCGCTGCGTCGCCGTGAGCCCGAGCTACGGCCAGTTCTTGAAACTCGCCAACGGGGTGCCCGTGGACTGGTCTGGGCCAACGCCGTCGGGCGAGCCGGACGTCAATGCCCTGATGAACGCCGCAGCCAGCTTGTTGGGAGATCAACCCGTCGATCTGGTCACCATCGATATGCCCATTTCGCGCGAACCAATCGTGCAGCGCCGAGTCGCCGACGACAAGGTCTCCCAAGAGTTTGGCTCGAAAGGCTGCAGCACGCATTCGCCGAGCCCCACCCGTCCGGGTCCCTTGGGCCAACGTCTCACCGACTGCTTCGCGGAACTCGGCTACCCGGTCGCTACGAGCGACACGCCAGTGGGGACACTCCACGTCATGTGCGAGGTCTATCCGCACCCCGCTCTCTTGCACCTCTTGAACAAAGAGTTCCGCTATCGCTACAAGATTGGTCGGGCCACTGAGTATTGGAAGGATAAGACGCCCGAGGAACGAAAACGTCGCATCGTAAAGAACTGGCAAAAGATTGTCGACGAGCTCTCCACGACCATCAACAAAATCGTGTTGCCGTTTCCGGCCAAGGTCGCCATCGACACCACCACCGCCAGCCACCTCAAGCGTTACGAGGACGCTTTGGACGCACTGATCAGTGGATGGGTCGGCATCCGGTACCTGGCCGGTGACTGCACGGGTTACGGTGACCACACGGCGGCGATTTGGGTGCCGCCCAAACTCGACCGCTGAGACGAGTTCATCGAAGGGGCAATCCACGTTTCAGTAACGTGGCTGCATGAAATCAAACGCAATCGTTGTCTGTGAAGGTGACCAAACCGGTCAAGAACTACTCAACGAGGCGCTGCGCGTGCTGGAACCGAGCGTGCTCGGTTTCGACGTCGAACTCGTGCGCTACGACCTCTCCTTGGCCAACCGCGAAGCGACCAACAACGGCGTCATCCACGAAGCGGCGGCGGCCATGGTCGAGACGGGCCTCGGACTGAAAGCCGCCACCATCACGCCCACCGAGATCGGGAGCGTGGGATCGCCCAACCGCATTCTTCGAGAGGGCATCAACGGAAAGGTGATCGTGCGCACCGGGCGTCGTATCCCCGGCGTCGCGCCGATCGTGGCCCTGTCTCACCCGGTCGTGGTGGTTCGCATGGCCGTCGGCGATGCCTACGGCGCCGAAGAGGGACGCGACGGTGACCCTGGATCAACCAGTGAGACCGCGTGGCGCACGGAGCGAATCGACCGGTCGGTCTGCCAGTCCGTCGCTCAATTCGCCTTCGAAACAGCGGTTTCCACGGACGGCCTCGTGTACGGCGGCCCGAAGTGGACGGTGTCGGCGATCTACGAAGGGATGTTGAAAGAGGAGATGGACAAGGCGGCCGCTCGCCACCCCCAGGTCACCTATCGACCAATGTTGATCGACGCCGCGTACGCCGGACTGATGACCGAACAGTGGAACCAGACCGTGGTCATTCCCACCCTCAACCGCGACGGGGACTGCCTCAGCGACCTCGTGCTCGCCATGTTTGGGTCGATTGCCGGGGCCGAGTCGGTCCTGCTCGCGCTCGACGAACAGTTAGTACCGACCGTCGCCATGGCCGAAGCGCCCCACGGTACCGCGCCGTCACTCGAAGGAAAGAACGTCGCCAATCCCATGGCGATGTTGCTGGCCTGCGCGGCGGTCCTCGAACACGCCGGCATCCAGGGCGACGAACGGGCCGCGTCGGCGTCCAAGGCACTCCGCGCCGCCACGTTGTCTACGGCAATGGACGGCATTCGCTGCTTCGACTTGGGAGGAGCGGCCTCGACGTCCGAAGTCGTCGACGAGGTCGTCACCAGAATGCGCAACCGCTGACGTCAACAAATCGACTGAGCCCCCATCCCCCTCGAGAGCGCGACACCGCAGGCTGAGCTCCAGCCGTTTCGGCGCCCCACGTGTCGGGTAGTGCGCTTCGTGACGATCAGTAGAACTTTCCGCAAACCAGATATGGCGTCTACGTTGGAGGTGAAAGAAGGACTTCATGGAATTGACTACCGTCACGGCCCAAGAACGGCGCCCCTCCCCCTCGCTCAGGGGCTGACGAGCACGTGGCGCTCGCTCCGACTGATCCTGCGCTCGATCCACTCGTCGACGACGCGGTCCAAAAGGTGCGCGACCTCCTCGTAGCGTCGAAGCGCCTTCGTCGCCGCGGCGAACGGGCGAACCGAAAGCGCTTGGCACGACTCTTCAAGGATCCCCGAGCCATCGACGTCACCATCACCTTGACCGACGAAGTCATGCGCATCAACTCGCTCGGGCACGCCGCGACCATTTTCCGACGGGCCGCGGCCAAGTCCTCGGTGAAAGGATTCGGAGTACTCAACGACTTTGGCTTACGAGTGATGTCGGGACTGTCGCGCGTGGCCCCTTCGCTGGTCGTTCGCGTGGTCGGCCAACGCATCCGACAACTGTCGAAAGAGATAATTCTCCCGGCCGAGCCGGCGGCACTGAAGCGACGAATTGCCCGCCGGGCCTCCAACGAAGTGGCCATGAACGTCAACGTGTTGGGCGAAGCGGTCCTGGGCGAAAATGAAGCCCGCGAGCGGCTCCAGCGCGTGATCGAGATGATGCGGCGCCCGGAAGTCACCTACGTCTCGGTGAAACTTTCGTCGGTCGTCAGCCAGATCATCACCGAGGACGTCACCGGATCACTCGAGCGCGTGAGCGTCAAATTGCGCCAGCTCTACCGAGAAGGCACCCGCCACGGGACGTTCATCAATCTTGACATGGAGGAGTTTCGCGATCTGACATTGACGGTCGCGACTTTCGTGAGCGTGCTCGGGGAAACGGAGTTCGAGTCGTTGGACGCGGGTATTGTCCTGCAGGCCTACCTGCCCGAGTCACACGGCGCCCTCGCCGAACTCGTTCGTTGGTCGCTCGAACGTCACGCCCGCACCGGCGCCTCCATCAAAGTGCGCCTCGTGAAGGGGGCGAATCTCGCCATGGAGACGGCGGAAGCGGAACTGCACGGCTGGGCACCGGCGCCTTATCGCACCAAGGCCGACGTGGACGCCAGCTACGCGCGACTACTCGACGCGGCCCTCCGTCCCGAACACGCCGCCGCCGTACGAATCGGCGTCGCCAGCCACAACCTCTTTCATCTCTCGTGGGCGCTCGAGGTAGCGAGAGTCCGCGGCGTCCTCGAACAGATCGACGTCGAGATGCTCGAAGGCATGGCGAACGCCGAGTCACTCGCGATTGCTCGCACCGGACAAAAGGTACTGCTCTACGCGCCGGTCACGCGCCACGACGACTTCGCGTCAGCCGTGGCCTACCTCGTTCGCCGGTTGGACGAGAACACCTCGAAGGAAAACTATTTGAGGGCCGCCTTCGACATTGACACCGATGCCGAGAAATTCGAGGAACAGCGCCTCCGGTTCGTTCGTTCGGTGCTCGATCGTCACCAACTGTCCGGGGCCTCGCTACGTCACGCCCCGTCAATACCTATCGCGACCGACGCGTTCCACAACGTCACCAATTTCGATCCCACGACGCCCGGCGCCACGACGCTGCTCGTCGAGTCCTTTCGCGAGGTCCGAAGGGACGACGCACTCCAGATTCCGTTGGTCATTGCCGGCGAGGAGTTGTTCAGCGACTCGTTCGAACTCGGTCGCGACCCCAGTGCCGGCGGTGCGCCGTGGTACCGCTACAGCGTCGCCGACGTCGCACAGATCGACCGAGCCCTCGCCGCGTCCGGGGCGGCCCAGGGTCCGTGGACCGCACTGGGTATCGAGGCCCGACGGGCGCTTCTGTTGCGAGCGGCTCGCGTCATGGAGGTGGAGCGAGTGCGTACGGTCGCTCTCATGGCTCGCGACGCTGGCAAGACGTTCGCGGAGGCGGACCCCGAAGTGAGCGAGGGCATTGACTTCGCTCGTTTCTACGCCCACGCGGCACGCGATTTCGAGGACTCCGCAGCACTCGGCACGGTGGTGGTCGTACCCCCGTGGAACTTCCCCTACGCGATCGTCGCCGGCGGCGTCTGCGCCGCCCTGGCGGCGGGCAACACCGTGATTCTGAAACCTGCTCCCGAAACGGTGGCGACGGCGTGGCACCTGGCGAACCAACTCTGGGCCGGTGGGATTGCGAAGGACGTCTTGCAGTTCGTGCCCACGCGCGACGACGAATGTGGACAACACCTCGTGACGAGTGCCCACGTCGACGCCGTGGTGCTGACCGGCTCGTTCGAGACGGCCCTTTTGTTCACTCGGTGGCGACCCGACCTCAATCTCCTCGCCGAGACCAGTGGAAAGAACGCCATACTCATCAGCGCCTGCGCCGATATCGACGCCGCCGTGCGTGACCTCGTCCTCTCGGCGTTCGGTCACGCCGGGCAAAAGTGCAGCGCCGCCAGCTTGGCCATCGTGGTTCGCGACGTCTACGACGATCCGGCCTTTCTGCGCCAACTGAGCGACGCGGTAGGCACCCTGCGGGTTGGTCCCGGTTGGGAGCTGTCGACGTTGGTCGGACCGATTATTCGTCGCTGCGAACCGGCCCTCGAACGTGCACTGCACCGCCTCGACCCCGGCGAGCATTGACTCGTCGAACCACGACAACTCGACGAGGCGGCCCTTTGGTGGTCGCCCGGGGTGAAGCTCGGCGTGCGCCCCGGTTCGTGGAGCCACCAGCACGAGTGGTTCGGTCCGGTCTTGGGGGTCATGGTCGCCCCGGACCTCGCCACGGCGCTCGACTGGCAGAACAGAACCGACTTCGGACTCACCGCCGGACTGCAATCGCTCGATGAGTCCGAGTGCGAACGGTGGATGGATACGGTGCTCGCGGGCAACCTCTACATCAATCGAGGCATCACCGGCGCCGTCGTGCAGCGCCAACCTTTCGGTGGATGGCGTCGCAGCAGTGTCGGTCCCACGGCGAAAGCCGGCGGCGATCACTACGTGGCCGCTCTTCGACGGTGGGCGCCACTCACCGACAGCGGCCGCCTGATTGCGTCATCGCGCGACTGGTGGGATCACACGGGCAGTCGCGCGCTTGACCACAGCGGGTTACGCGTGGAGGGCAACTACCACCGGTATCGTCGCCACCTTCGCCCGATCGCCGTGCGAATTGACGCCTCGGTGAACGAACTGCACGCCGCGTACTTCGCGTTTCTTCGCGACGAGATGGGCGTCGCGATCCAATTGAGTTCGTCGAGCGCGACGGCACACTTCGATGAGGCAGTCATTGAAACCACGACCGCCTTAGTGGCCCGCGCCGGGTCCTTTGGTCGCGTACGGTGGCTCTCGGGCGAAACGGCACCCACGGTGGCGTTGCTCGAACAGGGACTGAGCGTTGACCGGCGCCCACTCGCCCAACGCGGCGACGTGGAAACGCCAAGGTGGCTGCTCGAACAGAGCGTGACCATCACCCACCACCGCTACGGCAACGTCAACGGTGGACCGAAACCACGTTGTCGGGGATTGGGCGACACGACGTAACCGGCTGACGTGTGCTTCCGCCTCGAACTGCTCGACGTGTTGCGCACGCCTCAATCGCTAGTGCCCGAGCGCCAGGTCTTCGACGCGGCGGTGATGCACCTTGTTGATCCTCGTCGGGTGTTCGGCCGTGATCATCGACGCTAAGAGTTCCTTGATGCTCAACGTGGCGAAGTTGATCCGCGCGTCAGCCACGCCATAAGGAATCACCAGGACGTCGCCGTGCTGCATCGCCCCACAGGTGTACACGACGTTGGGCACGTACCCGTCTTGCTCGTCGGGGGTCGCGGTGATGAGCGGTTCCTTCAACGAGGCAATCATCTTCTTCGGGTCGTGCAGGTCGAGGAGCACGGCGCCGATGCTGTAGGTGCGCATGGGTCCCACCGCGTGCGTGAGGACCAGCCACCCGGCTTCGGTTTCGATGGGCGAGCCGCAGTTGCCGAGTTGAATAACCTCCCAGTCCCATTCGGGAATCTGGAAGGTGATGGCTCGTCCCCAATGCCCGAGGGTGTCCGAAAAACAGACCGCGTTGGTCTCGCGGTCGTAGCGAGTGAGCGCCGCGAAGTGTCCGTCAATGCGGCGCGGGAAAAGGGCCAGTCCCTTGTTGAGCGACGCCGCGCCCACGACCGGGGAGGCGTCGAAGGTGACGAAGTCGTCGGTGCGGAGCAGTTGTTGCGAGATGTGCGCCCCGTCGAAGGCCGTATAGGTGGCGAGGTAGGTGATGGATCCGTCTGGCTCGGTGAAACGCACAAAACGTGCGTCCTCCATGCCGTGTGATTCGGCCGCCATCACCGGCCAGAGCACACGCTCGGACAGATCGTCCACCTGGTCGAAGGTGACGCCGTAACTACAGGCCGCGATGGAGCGGTGTTGACTGGCGATCATGTGCGCGTCTTGACGCGTGTCGTGCTCGGAAACGAGGAGTTCGAGTCGGACCTCGAGTTCTTCGATCGAGAAAATGAGCGGCAGTTCGTCGAGCACGTACGCCGAGCTCTCGCCGTCTTGGCCCATGGCCTTCAGCCGAGCATGAAAGACGTCGCGGTGAAAGATCCCGTCGCGCGCCGTGCCAATCATCGGGAAGGGTCCTCGTTCGTCGAGGGTGATCTCGCCTTCGGCACTGACGAGTCCCGTGCGAAAACCAATGCTCGAGCGATGTCCCTCGCCCACGGCGCGAAAACTCATCACGAAACGAGCCGCTCCCTCGGGCACGCCTGACTGGTCGGGGTGCAACACCATGCTGGGGTTGCAGACTGACGCTGCTTCGAGTGAGTACTCGTGGGTGAACGAGGCGCCGAGAAGCAGCCAGCGCTCTTGGCTGAGGTTGTCGCTCGGGTCCAACCGGTTGCTCACCCGTTCGGCGTGCTGGGCAAAGACGGCGGCGATGTCGCGATGTCGTCGGGCGAAGCGCTGCACGACCTCTTTCAGCCGTCGCTTGACGTCGACTTCCGGCAACGACACGATGCGCTTGACGACGTTGGACGCGCGCGACTCGGCCCCGCCCAATTCCTGTCCGGCGACGAAGAGCAACGCGACAACTCGCGACGAGTCGGGAACGATATGAACGGCACGGCGTTGGATGGAGGGTTTGGATTTCATGTAGTAACAGTTTGATGCGCGAATGCCTGCTGGCGCGTCGATACTAGAGCCAAAGTTGACTCCGCTCCTTCATTGATGTTGGCCACGTCCGAAAGAAGACCATCAAACCCGCCTCCCGTCACGGGATCCCACATCACGATCTGAGCGTCGTTGTCTCCGTCAAACCAGGCGTCAGCCATGCGAATGCCCTCCAGCCACCGCGCTGAACGCTCCACCGTGAGCGCTCGCGCACAGGCGTCGGCCATGGTCGAGACCTCTATTGGTTGCTGGTCGAAGCCCGGTCCTTGGTCGCCCGGACCCGCACCCCCGTGCGGCGTCACCGAGAGATGACCCTCTCGCGTCTCTCGCGTGAGTAGCCACGTCAAGAGGGTGACGCCCCGAGTGATCAGTTCGGGGCGTTCCAACACGGTGCCCGCGGCCATCATCGCGTCGGGCAAGAGGGCATTGGCGTAGTACAGCCGGTCCTCGGGCCAGGGCCAAAGGTTGTCATTGCGAAGTGGTGGCAACATGTCGGCGGCGTCGCTCACTAACGCCAGCGCCAAGCGATTCTGAGCGTCGACGCTCAAAAGTGCCGCGGCGCCGAGGACGGCGAAGGCCATGGAGCGCACATAACGGCTCCGCTGCGACGCTCCTCGCTCAAAGGTGGCGTGGGCCGTCGCGGCGACCGAGAACTGACCACTCGCGGCCGCGGTACCGAGTCCCCAAAGGGCGCGACCCCAACAGTCCTCCGTCGACGGTTCGGTCGTCCAGGAGCCGTCCGTCGCTCGCCGGTTGCGTATCTCACCTCTCGGGCCCATTGACTCGGTGACGAAGGACAGCGAACTTTGAGCCAGCGAGCGAACCGCCTCCGGGGGGCGAGGTTCACGCGAGGCCACGAGGAGTACCCGAGCGACGTCGTCAACGCAGTAACCGTGCTCGCGACGAGCGACGGCCCCTTCGGCGTGTTCGAACGTTCCGTACTGATCGGTCATCGCCACGAGGTGGTCAAAGCGAGGTGAGGGGGTCATCGAGACGCCTGGACGGGTGATAGCTTCGCCAGCAGCTCTTCGCCGAGCGCGCCGTAGCGCGACGCGATATAGGGCCACGCGAGGGTAGGGGCTAACCGTCGGGCTTCGGCGGCCATCGCTTCGGCCAATCGGGGATGCGTCAACACCGTACGAATGGCTTCGGCGAGCGCTTTGGGATCGCGGCGCGGCACCACGATGCCGGCGCCACTTTCCAGCAGCTCGACGGCGTGGGGGAAGGCCGTGGCAATCACCGGCCGACCGGCCGCAATCGCGTCGACCAGAACACCCGAGGTCACCTGATCGGGCGAGTCGTAGGGCAGAATCACGATCGATGAGTCCCTGATCAACTGCGCCAGCGAATCGAGCGAGCGGTACTCAGAGCTGAAGATGACGTCGCCTTGCACCTTGCGGTCGATGACGCGCTGCTCGAGCATCTCGCGGTAACCGTCGCCCTCGTATTCGAGCACTTTTGGGTGCGTCTTTCCGGCCACCACGTAGGTCGGTCGTGGTTTGACGTTACGGACCATGGCGAGCGCATCGATCGCCCATTCAATTCCTTTGCCCGGTCCGAGGAGTCCCCACGTCAAGAGCTGGGGCCGTTCCGAGAGATGCTCCGGGCGGACCGCCGTCGACACCGCGGCCCCGTGAGGTATCACCGAAATTTTGAGAGGATCGACGTCGAAGCCCGAGCAGAGGCGGATGCGACCGGCCTCGGTCATCACCACCACGGCGTCGGCGTAACGAACGACGCCCTCGAGCACGCTGCGCTGGTGATCGTTGGGCACTTCCAAGACCGTGTGGGCGACGACGATCGTTGGTCGATCGATCTCTCTGAGTACGGGCACGATTGATTCGCCGTCCGGTCCGTCGTAGATGCCGTACTCGTGTTGGACAATCACCACGTCAGCCTGGTTGAGCGCCTCGAGCGCTCCGATCGACACTCGACCCCGGCCGTCGTTGAGATCGGCGACCACGTTCGGACGAGCGTCGTCGTGTTCGCCCCCGACGCGGACGATACCGACGTTGTCGCCCAGTTCGTAGAGCCCTCCCGAGAGGGCGGCCGCGAAGGTGGCGATACCGCACTGCGTCGGCGGAAAGGTGGAAATCATGGCGTAGTTGCTCAGGCGGTGGTCGCTCATGGGCATCGCCTCCTCCATGGCGGCCTCCGATACTTCGAGCCCGGTCACGGATTGGAGAGTGGGGACAGTTCGTGTCGAGGGGTAATCACGTTCGTTCTTCGGCATCGGTGTCCTTTCTCCTTCAACTGCTGGTTTTGGTCCAACTTTCTTGAAGTGGACCACAACCGCGACTCTTCGCAAGAGTCCGCCAGTCATTGGAGGCGTTGAATGGGCTTGGACGGCTTCGTTGTCAAGTCCTGGTTCGGCGTCTCTGGTGACCTGGCAGCCTCTTTGCTCTCCGCTCCCAACTTACCGGTCTTAGATTGCAACTCCTTCGGTCATCTGTCAATTTCAACGAGTGAACATCGTGTGAATACCTGTGGTCGAATCCAGTGCATACTGCTCGGGTCAAGGTTGTCGAGACAAAAAATAGAGTGGTACATCAGGGAAACACGCAGTGGCCGACGCGTTCAATGGACGCGCACGGTGGCGGCCGCTCCCCTTTTCGGTCAGTTTCGGGTGACCGAGGCAATAGTGCGATGAACGAGGAGAACCATGTCACGACGTACGAGGAGAGCATCGGACGGCGCCACGTCGAGTTCGCCGTCGGCGCCCGACTATCCGACACCACCCTTAATTCCGAGCATCGACAACATCGGTGCGAACCCCGAGGCGACCCGTCCGGCCAAGGTGATTTCGCGAAAGACCCAGCAGCTGCCGCTGTTGAGTAAGGCCATCTATCACGTGGACCACTACGCGTCGATGTCGACCGTGGTCGTCACCTTTACCGGGGCGCTGGTCATCATGTTGGTGCTCGGCGCGGTGCTCGGATTTCCCAACTCGTGGGTGGTGACCTTCGAAGTCGCCGTCTCGTCGGTGACCCTGCTCATGGTCTTTACCATCCAGCACACCCAAGGGCGTGAGCAAGTGGCCACGCAACGCAAACTCGATGAACTGCTCCGAGCCACGCCCGGCGCCGCCGAGTCACTCATGATGTTGGAAGAAGCGCCCAAAGCCTTCATGCTCGAAGTGGAAGAGAGTCAGCGCGAGGTTCGAAACGACCTCGTGGTCGACTCGTTGGACACCGACGACGGATCTCCGGCGACCTAACGCTGGCCTACGGAGCCGTCGTTACTTTGCGCGTCGCCGCGACGCGCGGCGCAAAGTTGTCGCTGCCGGTGAGTCGGGCCGCGATCAAGATCGGGATGAACATCAGCAGCACGACCATCGTCACCACGACATTCACTTCAGGCAGCTGCTGGCCGAGACGAATCGCCCCGAAGATCCAGATGGGAAGGGTGTTCTGAGCGCCGGCGGTGAACGTAGTGACGATCACCTCGTCGAAGCTCAACGCGAAGGCCAGCAGCGCGCCCGACACCAAGGCGGTGGCGATGGTCGGCAACGTCACCAGTCGAAACGTCTGCACACTCGATGCCCCCAGATCAGCTGAGGCTTCGAGCAGCGTGCTGGATGTTCGACGAAGGCGCGCCAACACGTTGTTGTAGATCACGACGATGCAGAACGTGGTGTGACCAACGATGATTGTCCATACGGACAAGGTGATCCCCGCCCACTGAAAGGCGGAGTTGAGCGCGACCCCGGTGATGATGCCGGGTAAAGCCAGCGGGAGAATCAACAGGAGCGAGATGGAGTCGCGTCCGAAGAAACGGGCCTTGTGCACCCCAAAGGCGGCCATGGATCCGAGCAGGATGGAGAGCGACGTGGAGGCGACGGCGGCCTTGATCGAGAGCGCGAAGGCCGAGCGCACTTGGGGGTCGTTCCAGGCCACCGAATACCAGTGCAGCGTCCAATGTTGAATCGGCCAGGTCTCGACGTTCGACTTATCGAAGCCGAAGAGGACGATCGTGAGAATCGGTGCGAACAAGAAGAAGAGCACCGCAGCGACCCAAAGCCACAGCGCCGTGCGAGAGAGTCGGGAGTGTCTCACAACGCCTCGAACGCGCCCAGTCGTTTCGCGATGGTCAGGTAGACCACCATGATGACGATGGGCACGATGGAGAGCGCCGCGGCCAGCGGAAGGTTGCCGCCGTTCAACAGGTTCTCGTAGATCGCGTTACCGATCAAGGTCGAGTTGGATCCGCCAATCAGGAGTGGGGTGACGTAATCGCCCAGCGTGAGCGAGAAGGTGAAGATGGAACCGGCCAAGAGCCCTGGTAAGGCGAGGGGAAGGAGCACGCGGCGAAACGTCGACCACGAAGAGCCCCCGAGGTCGGCCGACGCATCGAGCAACGAACTGGGGATCCGTTCGAGCGCCCCGTAGATCGGCACGATCATGTATGGCAGCCAGATGTAGCAAAAAGCGATCCACATGGCCCCGTTGGTAAAGCCGAGATTGGGATCGGGGAGTCCCAACTTGGAAAAGGTCCAGTTGAGGGCGCCGCCCTTTTCGAGGATCGAGATCCAGGCGTAGACCTTGGCGAGATAACTGGCCCAGAGCGGCAACAACACCGCGCCGAGCAGGAGTCGCTGGGCGCGCTTGCCGGCGAGACGCGCCATCACGTACGCGAAGGGGAAGGCGACGACCGCGTCGGTGACGGTCACCAACGCGGCCAGCAGGAACGTGCGAAGAATGATGGTCGGGTACGCTCCCGCCGAGATCTGCGCGAAGTTCGAACCAGTGAGTTGGTGGGTGATTTGCGAGGTGAAGTTGTTGACACTCCAGAACGAAGTGATGAGCATCAACACCAGCGAACTCAGATAGATAACGAGGAACCACAGCAGTGGGGGCGACAACAAGAAGGCCGTGCGCCATCGCGACCGTGCCAATGCCGAAGAGTGGAGGGCGCGCGGCCCTCCACTCTTCGTACTGGGGTCGACCGAAGTCGTCATCCCGCTATTTGCGTCCAGGCGTTCGTCCACTGTTGATAAGGAACACAGTCGTTCTTGCCGTTGTCGCACGTAGAAAGTGGCGTCTTCCAGAACTTGATGGTCTTGAAGTAGGAGTCGGGTTGGTTGGCGTGGTAGCCATTACACGACCCGGCCTGCAATTTGTTCATGATGGGACAGGCCAGCGAGTTCGCCGGCGTCTCGCCGAAACTGATCGCCTGTTCAGCCTGCACGTGCGGGGTCGAGACCCAGTTCATCCACTTGTACGCACAGTTCGGGTCCGGTGCATTGGTGGCGAGCATCCACGTGTCGGCCCAACCGGTGGCGCCTTCCTTCGGTATCGTGTCCGCGACGCCGGCCTTGTTGGCCTTCAGAGTATTCGTCTGATACGGCCACGCGGCGCCGGCAACCACGGTCTTGCTCTGAAAGAGGTTGATTTCGTCACTCGCCAGATTCCAGTACTTCGCGATCAGAGGCTTTTGCGACTTCAAGAGTTTGACGGTGGCGCTGAACTGTGGCTGGGTCAACTCGTAAGGATCGGTAATCCCGAGCGAAGGCTGCGCCGACTGGAGATAGAGCGCCGCGTCGGCGATCTGAATCGGATTGTTCGGCACCGTGACCTGGCCGGTGTACTTCTTCGAGTACAGCACGCTCCACGACGTCGGAGCGCTCTTGAAGGTCTTGGTGGAGTAGAGCAACACGTTCGGTCCAAATTGCAGACTGACGCCGTAGTGCACCCCGTTGATCGTGTTGAAACTCGGCGACTTCAGGAACGGACGGAACTGGTGCCAGTCGGCGATCAACTTGATGTTGACCGGCTTCACGTCACCGCCGTAGATGAGTCGCAGGTCCGCGTCACCCGAAGCCGACACGAGGTCGTACTGGTGGCCCCCGCCGTTGCTCATGAGCGAGACCATCTCGCCCGAGGAGCCGGCGTATTTGGCGTTCACCTGACAACCAGTCGCTTTTTCGAAGGGCTTCACCCACTGGGGGGTGGCGTAGCCCTCCCACGCGATGAGGTTGAGCTTGCCCTCACCCTTCCCAATCGTTTGCAGGGGCTTCATGCCGGCCATCGGCGCCGTGAGTCCGGCCGCTCCCGCTCCCGACGTCACGGCCACGATGCCCAATGCCCCGATGGAAAAGGCCATCAGGCCGACCAACGTCCGTCGGGCTACGCCGCCCATATGACTTTGTTTCAATGCTCCCCCTTGTGTAGCGCTGATTCGTCAGACTAGTTCCGACTCGAGATCGAAAGCGTCCTGCGGGCGCCACGCGACGAGGACGGCGTCGCCCGCGGCCACGCTGAACGACGGGCCGGCGAGGCCGTCATTGGACTGCACCACTACGAGGTCGTCGCCATTGGCGAGGCGCACGTAGACCCGGATCACGGGTCCGAGATAGACCACGTCCGCCACGGTGGCGGGCTCGGTTATCGTCCCTTCGGGCGGCGACGAAGCGGGCAACAAAAGGCGCAGTCGCTCGGGGCGAAGGGACTGCGTGCGACCATTTCGGACAATCACGTTCGACGTGCCAATGAAGCTGGCTACGAAGGGCGACGCGGGGAGTTCGTAGATCTCTTTCGGTGAACCGACCTGTTCGATGACGCCGGCGTTCATGATGGCGATGCGGTCACTCATGGCCATGGCCTCTTCCTGGTCGTGCGTGACGTACAAGAAGGTGATGCCAATGCGGCGCTGAATGACCTTCAGTTCGGTTTGCATCTCTTGGCGAAGCTTCAAGTCGAGTGCGCCCAGGGGCTCGTCGAGCAAGAGCACACTCGGTTCGTTCACGATGGCCCGTGCCAGCGCGACGCGTTGGCGCTGCCCACCCGACAGTTGGGCCGGACGGCGTTTCGCGAAGCCTTCGAGTTGCACCATGGCCAGCGCCTCGCTGGCGCGACGACGACGATCCTCTTTTTTTACGCCCGCGACGCGAAGACCGTATTCCACGTTGGTCACCACGTCCATGTGGGGGAAGAGCGCGTAGTCCTGAAAGACGGTGTTGACCGGACGCACGTGCGCCGATCGCTGAGTCACGTCATCGCCGTGCAGCGAGATGGTGCCGCGGTCGGGCGTCTCGAAACCAGCGACCATTCGCAACAAGGTGGTCTTGCCCGAGCCCGAGGGTCCCAGCATCGTAAAGAACTCACCGTCGAAAATCTCGAGGTTGATGTCGTGCAGCACGGTCGTGCCGGCGAACGACTTAGCCACGCCGCGAATCGCTATCGCCGAATCGTTGGCCATCTGCTCCCCTGGGTCGTTGTCCGGTACTCACGGTACACGCGTCGGTGTCGCCGCGGTTAGTCCATGTAGGCGCCACCGTTCACCGAGATCGCTTCTCCGGTGATGAACGCAGCGTCGTCGCTCGCGAGAAAGGCCACGACCCTGGCTACGTCCTCGGGCGTCTCCAGTCGCGCCAAGGGTGTGTCGGCTATCCAGAGCGCGCGCACCGCGTCGGGCTCGATCCCGCGCAACTCGGCTTCCCACGCGAGCTCTCGGCTCTGCATGGGGGTGGCGACGAAACCGGGACAGACGCAGTTGACGCGAATACCGTAGGGTGCGAGTTCGAACGCCATGGCCTGGGTAAGGCCGAGCACGGCGAACTTGCTCGCCACGTAGTCCGCGAGGTACGGGACTCGGCCCTGCTTGGCCGCCATGGACGCGGTATTGATGATGCGGCCCGGCGTCGCCAGGGTGATCATGGCGCGCGCGGCCGACTGGCCGCAGTAGAAGACGCCGTAGGTGTTTACTTCAAAGTTCCGCGCGAGATCGGTCGGTGCGATATCGATGAAACGCTGCATCTTCGAGATGCCGGCGTTGGAGACCCAGACGTCGAGGCGGCCGTGTTGGGCCACGATGGTGTTCACGGTGGCGTCGCAGGCGACCGGATCGGTGACGTCCAGCTGCAGCGCCTGCGCACTCTCAATCGTCGAGGCCGTTGTCTGCGCGCCCGCCAGGTCGACGTCGGTCACCACCACGTGGTAGCCGCGCTGGCCGAGCGTGGTGGCGATGGCGGCGCCAATCCCCGAACCGCCTCCGGTGACGCCAGCGATGGGTCTGGTCATTGTGGACTCCTTGCGAGTAGATGCGATAACGGCGTGGTCTTTTCGTACAGATCGTGGTACTGCAGGTAGCGCTCGTCGTAGAGCGCCACGTTCGACGGGTTAGGAGAAATCGTCTCGCCCGTTTCGAGGAAGTTATCCACGAACGACCAGTCGCTAATGACCCCGACCCCGACGCCGGCGATCACGGCCGCGCCGAAGGAAGCCCCGGGGTGATGAAGCAGCGAGGTGAGCTCGCGTTCCAAGACGTCAGCGAGAATCTGTCGCCACAGCCGCGACTTCGAACCTCCGTTGGTCACGCGGGGACTGGCCAGCTCCAGACCACCTTCGTCGAAGACGTCCACGATGGACCGAAAGCCGTAGGCAATGCCTTCCAGCAGTGATCGATGAATGTCACCTCGAGAGGTACCGAGGTGCATACCGAGCATGACGCCTCGCAGATCGGGGTCGTGCAGCGGCGACTTTTCGCCGAGGAAGAACGGCAGCGTGAGGAGCGCCCCGGGCGTACTCAGTTCGGCCTCCGCGTCCAGATCGGCCAAGGTCGCCCCACCGAAGAGCGCCTGTTCCCACCGCAGTAACGACCCGCTGGTCGCCATGCAGCCGTTCGGCAACCAGGTGCCGGGAACCGGATGGCTGTCGAGGTACAGACGGGCGTCGAGGAACACGTCGTCACTCACCGCTAAGAGATCGCCGGAACCACCGAGTTTCACGAGGCAGTCGCCGCGCTGCCTCAGTCCGGCGCCGTAGGCCGAGAGGACATGGTCGGCCCCGCCCACCACAATCGGTGTGCCGGCCCGTAGTCCCGTGGCGCGCGCGGCAACGAGACTGACCTCGCCCACCACGGTGCCGGGCACGACCACGTCTAAGAGCGTCGGCCACTCCACCGGCGTGGCCGCCAGCACCTGGGTGAGCACAAGGCCGTCAAAGCCGTACAGGCCACTTTCGAGGGCCCAGTTACGTTCCACGTGGGCGGTGGCGCCGAGGGCTCGAGCCATCCAGTCGTAGGAACCCTGTACGGAGCACGTGGCTCCCCACACCTCGGGCTCGTGGCGCGAGAGCCAGAGCGCGGTAGGCGCCACCGACTGTTGATTGAGTACGGAACCGGTGAGCGACAGAAGGTCCACGTCACCGAGCGCGGCGCGCACGTCTCGTATCTCGGTCGTGGCTCGCGCGTCGTTCTGCATGATGGCTCGTCGCAGGGGCTCGCCGTCCTCGTCGAGCACCAGGATCGCCGGCACCATCCCGCTCACCGCGACCGCCGCCAGGTTCGCGTTCGTCGCGCCGCTGCGCTGTAACAGTTGGGGAACGAGGGCGCAGACGGCCGACCACCACTGTGCCGGTTCGGCCTCCGCCCAACCCGGATGATCGCTGTAGAGCGCCACGTCGTAGGTCGACGAGGCGACGATGCCCCGGTCGGGGTCCACGAGGACGGCCTTCACCCCCGAGGAGCCAATGTCGATTCCGAGCAGCAACCGTGACTGCTCAGGCACTACGTGCCGCGTCCACGAATCGCTTCACGCGCTCGGGATCGACCTCATTCCACGTGTAGCCGTCGCGCTTGAGTGAGCTGCCGACAATGCACCCATCGGCGTAGCGGAAGAACTCCTTGATGGTGTCGGCCCGGGCGCCCGTGTTCAGTAGGACCGGCACTGACTTGTCCAGCGCTTCACGCACCTCGGCCACGGTCTTCACGTCAGGTTCCGCGCCGGCCATGGGACCCGACACCAAGATGACGTCGGCCAGACTCGACACGACCGTCGAGATGGCGAGCTGCGCGGGCGTGCGCGTACCCGTACTCGACGCGAACTCCGGCGTCACGTTGGCGAAGATGGCGAGGTCGTCGCGCCCAAAGTTATGACGATTGCGGAGCAGTTGCGCGGCGTCGGGACTCCACGATCCCATATCCGATTCCCATGACCCAGTCACCACCTCGCGCATGAACGAAGCACCGGTGGCGACGCCAATGGCGAGCGCGCACTGTGCGTCCCAGAGGAAGTCCACGCCGAATGGTCGGTCGGTCGGTTTGCACTCCGTCACCACGCGCGTCATCACCGCCGACGCTTCGAGACCGGCGTGCAGTTGGTAGGGACGGTCGCCTTCGTTGCAGAACAAGAGGGCATCGAAGCCGCCCGCGAGCAGCAATTCCACGTCACGTTTCACCTGGTCAATGAGGCCTTCTACCCCGGCACCTTGATCGTAGAGGGGCGTACCGGGCAGCGGTGGCACGTGCGCCATCGCAATGAGAGGTTTGGCGACGCCCGAGAAGAGCGTTTCGAATCGAGTCACGTGGCACTCTCCTTCGTAAAGGGCTCGACGTGCAATACCTCGACGCCCAACTCCTTGATGGCCCGTATTGTCGGTCCGTCGGGTGACGCGTCCGTAATCAAGAGATCGATCTTCGTGAGTGGACACACCGAGACGAAGGCCACGCGGCCGATCTTCGTGGAGTCCGCGAGCACAACGACTCGGCGACCAGTGACGAGGGCCGCTTGTTTCACCATGGCGTCATCGAGGTTGTACTCGGTGAGTCCCTTCAGACAACTGACACCCGCCACGCCGAGAAAAACAGTGTCGCAGTTCAGATCGGCGAAGGAACCTTCGGCGCGCGAACCAACCAAACTCATCTCCCCGCGACGAAGGACACCACCGGTCACGATGGTGCGCACGTTGAGCTTGCTATCGAGTTCCGTGGCAATGAGTAACGAACTGGTGATCACCGTCGCCGCGCAGTTCGTCCCAATGGCCTTGGCCATCTCAAGGGTGGTCGTGCCCACGTCGAGGACCACCGTCTCGTCCTCCTTCAAGAGGGCGGCCGCCGCGGCACCGATTCGTCGTTTGGCATCGGCGCGATAGGTGGAGCGTTGCAGGATCGGTGGTTCGTACGACCGACTCTGGGTGGAGATCGCTCCTCCGCGAATGCGACGTGCCAGCCCTTCGAATTCGAGGAGTTCGAGGTCACGCCGGATCGTCATTTCCGAGGTCCCGAAACGCACGGCCAAATCAGCAATGGTGGCCTCACCTTCGGATTTCAGTCGCTCGGCGATGATGACCCGTCGGTCTTTGGAGCTCACCCCGCGAGACTATGTGATTAATTCACATTCGTCAACTTCTCCGTGTGCAATTCTCACAACCCGACGGGGCCCGTTTGCGTCAATCATCGTGGTCCGCCACACCGTAGATGTGAAAAACGTGACCAACCGGACTACCCCAATGCCCCACTCGGGCGAGCGGACACGGCGGACCTCACGGGGCGGTAGTACTCAATCGGCGCCCGCAACGGTCGACGGATCAGCCGACTTCGCGTTGACGTCATGGACTCGCTCGCAACGCGTCGCCGCCAGGACCTGCATCACTGGTTGTCAAACGTCTACTTATACTTTGACACGTCAGGGTCGAATTAGTGGAGAGCTGCACATGAAGTTCAAACGCCTCGCGGTTGCCCTGAGCGCGCTCGTGTCCCTCTCCCTCGCGGTACCGGCCGGCGCCGTGTCGCCACCGAGGTGGCAAGTGGCGATGATTGCCGTGCTTCCTCCTGGTGCCACCGGACTGCCGTCGGGATTCTTGCCGGCCCTCTCGTGTCCGTCGGCTGGCAATTGCGGAGCCGGCGGCGCCTACCAAGACAATTCGGCCAATACCGAGGGACTGGTCCTCAATGAAGTGAACGGGAAGTGGACGAAGGCCGTCAAGCTCATTGCGCCCACCGGCGCCTCCCCCGATCCGCTCCTCACCGTTGATTCCATCTCGTGTGGTTCCAACAACAACTGCGTCGCGACGGGTAACTACGCCAACAAGGCCGGCGACAGTCTCAGCTTCGTCGCCGCCGAGGTTCACGGCGCGTGGACCAGAAGCCGCCAAATCAAACTTCCCGCGAACGCGCTGGGTAAGGGACAGGTCAGTCAGATCCACTCGATTTCGTGTACCTCGGCCGGTAATTGCGGAGCCATCGGGGTGTACAAAGTCCACACCACGCCCATTGCTCGAACCGAAGGCTTCGTGGTGAATGAGATAAGGGGCCGCTGGACGAGGACGACCGAAATCGCGCTGCCCCCCGACGCCAACGCCGACCCCTTCACCACGCTCAATCAGATCACCTGCGCCAGTGCCGGGAACTGCGTCGCCGTGGGCTCGTACCTCGACACGCAAAACATTACGCACGGACTCGTCGTGAACCAAGTACGCGGTTCGTGGCGGGTCGGCGAGTCGGTGACCTTGCCCGGTGACGCGAACGCCTATCCCGTGGGACAACTCAGTGAGGTCACCTGCGCCGCGGTCAACAACTGCACCGCCTTGGGCACCTACATCACGGTCGGTGGCGCGGTGCTCGGCCTCGCGGTCACCGAACTGCGCGGCGCCTGGCAACAGGCATCGTCGATCACCATGCCGAGCGGTGCCGCGACCAATCCCTTGACGTTCTTCTACGGCTACGGCGGACTGTCGTGCCCGTCCATTGGTAACTGCAGTGCCGGCGGACAGTTTCACAGTGCGGCGTCGAGCACCACCTATCAAGGCTTCTTCGTCAATGAGGTGAACGGGACGTGGCAAACGGCCGTGCAGCTGGGACTACCCACTGGCGCCCAGTCGGCCGGCAAAAACGGTGGGGTCGTCGCCGTCTCGTGTCGTTCAGCGGGCAACTGCAGCGCCGGGGCCGCGTACGTCGACGCGGCGGGGAACTACCAGGCACTCGTGGTCAACGAAGTCTCTTCTAGTTGGCTAACCGGGACGAAGATCTCGCTGCCCGCGGGGGGCACCCAGGTCGGCATCGACGGAGGCGTCTATGGACTGGTCTGTCACGCCCAAGGTCCCTGCACCGCCACCGGCAGTTACCTACGGGGCATCTCGAACTACGAAGGCTTCACCGTCACCACGAAGTAACCGCTAGTCGCGAAAGGGCTTCGGGTTCGACGCCAGTTTGGGAATTCGCATTCTGGCAATCACGCTGCCCGGACAGGGATGACAAAACTGCGCGATGCCGAGATCGCCAGCAACCGACAAAAAGATGAAGGCGTCCTCGGGTGTGAACTCCCACTCGTCGACGAGCAGTTTGGACGCCTCTTCGATCGCCGACTGCAGCGCATCGTGGAGATTGCCTTGCGACGTACCGTGCGTGTAGAAGGCGTCGGCCGTTTCGGTGATCGGCCAACCACCGGCCTTGTTCTTGATGACGTCCACTCGGATGACGCCCACGCCGCCGATTTCGACGCCGGTGCCGGATATCTCGCCATCGCCCATGGAGGCGTGCATGTCACCGATCGCCAACTGCGCCCCCGACTGGAAGACGGGAAGGTGGACCGTGGCGCCGATGCCATTAATGTGATCGTCCATGTTGCCGCCGTGGCGATCGGCGAAGAACGTGGAGATGTCGCCCGACGCCGGCGACACCCCAATGACGCCGAACATCGGGCGGGCGGGAAACGAGACGCGGTCGTTCATGGTGACAATGCCGTCTTGCACCGTGAAGATGCGAGTGGTCGGGGACTGCACGGTGTCGATGAGTTGGCCCCACTCGGGGATACACATCGCCGCGCCCTTCGCATTGGGCCGGATGTCGAGCAACGTGACCGACAACGTGTCACCCGGCTCCGCTCCGCGCACGCAGATCGGACCGGTCGCGCTGTTCACCCGATTGAGGTCGATTTTCTCGACGGTGTCGTCTTCGCTCTGGACCTGTCCCGTAAAGCAGTCCCACGTCTCGATTTCGATCACCGTGCCGGGGTCAACCGATACAACGGGCTCGGCCGCTGCGTCAAAAGACCAGACGTGCTGGTCGCGACTTATCTTCACCGTGGCTTCGTTCATGCACTCTCCGTCTCAGGTTCGTGGCCAAGGCTAGAGCAGCGCCGCGGGCTCGGTGTGGCACGTAAGCGACGGTGGCGAAAAAGTTTCATCCCCTGCACACCTCGTGATAGCCCTCACTTCACCATGCGGTAACCCTGCCTCCTTACGTTGAGGTCGTGGCACGTACGCACTCACTACCCTCGCCTGATGAAGTGCAACGTGCCGCATTTCTCATCCACTCGACCACGGCGAAAGCCACCGCGTGAGCGACGATGCGCGCCGCAACGTCATCTTGGTGGTGGAGGACGAAGAGAGTTACCAAGACGCACTGAACGTCGGACTCACGGTCGAAGGCTTCGTGGTGGTGGGCGCCACCAACATTGCCCAAGCGCGCCAACTCATGACCTCGGCCAAACCCGACCTCGTGCTCCTTGACGTGATGCTGCCCGATGGTTCGGGGATTGACTACTGTCGCGAGCTCTACGACTCGACGCGTACGCCGGTCATCATGGTGACCGCGCGCATGAGCGAAGTGGACGTCGTCCTGGGACTGGAAATCGGTGCGGCCGACTACGTGACGAAACCTTTCCGCTTGCGCGAGTTGATTGCTCGAATTCGCGCTGTCTTGCGGCGACCGCTCACCACGGACGGCAACGACACCGTCTCCTTCGGCGACTTACGTATCGACTTCATTCGTCGCACCGTCACCCGACGCGGTGAAGAGATCGAACTCAGTCGCAAGGAGTTCGACCTCTTGGCCCTCTTCGCGTTTCGACTGGGACAAGTGGTAACGCGCGAAGTCTGCCTCGACACGTTGTGGTGGGGTCTCGAGCTTTCCGACACTCGCACGCTCGACACCCACGTCAAGCGAATTCGCCAAAAGATTGAGGACGATCCGGCCACGCCGCAACACCTCATCACGATCCGCGGCGTTGGCTTCCGACTCGACCCCTAAGGTGCCCCTATGCACATAGGTGACCTCGCGCCGGACTTCAAACTTCCCGACCAGGAGGGCCACGAGCGGACGCTCTCGACGATGCTGCTGAACGGCCCCGTCGTGCTCTTCTTCTATCCGGCCGCGATGACCAAGGGCTGTACGAAAGAGTCGTGCCACTTTCGCGACCTCGCCTCGGAGTTCTCGGCCCTCGGGGGCCAGCGCCTTGGTATCTCCATGGACAGCGTCGACAAGCAGGCCGAGTTCACGACCAAGAACAGTTTGGACTACCCGCTACTCGCCGACGTCACTGGCGCGGTCGCCAAAGAGTACGGCGTCAAGCGGGGACTCGACCTCTTAAAAGTGAAGCGCTCGACCTTCGTCATTGGCCAAGATCAGCGCGTGGTCGACGTGATCACCAGTGAGGTGAACATGAACGCGCACGCCGACCGCGCCCTCGAAGCGCTCCGGACACTGAAGCGTTAGCCCGCGATGAGCGCGGGCGCCGGGTCGTGCAAAAAACGCCCGATGTGCGCGAGCACCGCCGAGGCCATCGCACCATCGACTTGCCGGTGGTCGAAGGCCATGGCCAACTCCACCACCTGACGAACGACCACTTCGTCGTTGACGACCCATGGCGCTTTGGCGATTTGACCGACCGCCAGGATCGCCCCGGTGCCCGGCGGAAGGATAGGTATCGCGGCGTCGACGCCAAAGGGACCGACGTTGGTAATGCTGAGCGTGGTGCCAATCATTTCGTTCGGCGTCGTCGATCCGTCACGCGCCTTTTCGACGAGGACGCTCAGGGCGGACGCCATGCCCACCAGGTCGAGTTGATCGGCGCCTTTGATGTTGGGCACGATGAGACCTCGAGGAGTATCGGCCGCGATGCCGAGATTCACCGTGCGCCGAACCACCACTTCATTGGCGGCGGTGTCAAAACTTGAGTTGACGCCGGGGAAGTGCCGCGCGGCGTCGCACAGGGCCAAGGCCACAATGGTCAAGGGTGAGAGGCGAACGCCTTCGAGATTTGGCTGTTTCTTCAGCGAGGCAACTAACTCCATGGTCCTCGTCGCGTCGACGCGAACCCATACGGCCGCGCGCGGCTGGGTAAAGGCGCTGTGCACCATCGCCTCGGCCATGGAGCGCAGCACACCCTTCACCGGGATTCGCTCTTCCTTGGGACCGGTGGCCCAAGATTCGAGCTCACGTCCCACGAAACGCGACGTGGTAGTGGGTCCCGTAATGGGCGCCGACACGCGAGCACTCGACCCGGGCGTCGCCGTGAGTGCAAGTTCCACGTCGTGGCGCGTGATCAAACCGTCACGGCCCGAACCCGTCAGCGCGCCCATGTCGAGACCGTGTTGTTTGGCGTACAGACGAACGGGTGGGGTGGAACGAGGCGCGGCCGAGACCGCGGCGGTCGCGGCGACCGCTGTCGGAGCCGGCGCCACGGGCGCCGACGGCGGGGGCGAGGTCGTCGCTGCACCGTCTTTGCGTCGATGTTTGCGCGTGACGATGGCGTCCTCGTTCGCCACGCCGTAGCCAATGAGCACCGCTTCACGTCCTTCGCCGACGGAGCCCTCTTGTTTGTCCGAGGCGGGCGCCGCTTCGGTCGAAGGCGACGGCGCGCTCGAGGCGTCGCCACCCACGTCGAAGGTGATGAGCGGCGTGTGTACTTCGAGTACGTCACCGACCTTGCCGTGCAGCGTGACGACGGTGCCCGCGTAGGGACTAGGCAGTTCCACGGTGGCCTTGGCGGTCTCGATGTCGACCAGCGGTTGGTTGAGCACGACGACGTCGCCGACGTTCACCTTCCAGGTGACGATCTCGGCTTCCGTCAATCCTTCGCCGACGTCGGGCAGTAAGAAGATTTCCTGGCTCAACTTTCAAATCCCATCACTCGGTCGACGGCGTCGAGAATGCGGTCAACGGTTGGTCGGTAATCCTCTTCGATACGCGTGGGCGGATACGGCACGTGATAGCCGCTCACGCGCACGCCGGGCGCGCGCAGTGAATAGAAACAGCGCTGCGTCAACTCGGCCACGATCTCGGATCCGACCGAGGCGGTGTGGGGTGACTCCTGGACAATCACCAGCCGGCCGGTCTTCTCCACCGACTTGGCCATGACGCCCAGATCGAGGGGCGCAATCGAACGAGCGTCAATTACCTCAATCGAGACACCTTCGGCCTGCGCCGTCTCGGCGGCGCGAAGTGCCGTCTTCATCGAGGCGCCGTAGCCAATCAACGTGACGTCGGTGCCTTCGCGGCGAACGACGGCGTCGAACAGGCCACTGGGCGGTCCCTCCAAGTCGACTTCACCCTTTTCCCAGTAGCGACTCTTGGGCTCACAAAAAATGATGGGATCGTCGTGGGCGACGGACTGTTGAATCATCCAGTAGGCATCGTTCGGCGTCGAGCACGAGACCACCCGCAGTCCGGCCGTCTGGGCGAAGTAGGGCTCCGGACTCTCCGAGTGATGTTCGATGGCGCCGATGCCACCTTGGAACGGGATGCGGATCACCATGGCCATCTTGTAGGCCCCGTCCGACCGCTTGTGCAGTTTGGCCACTTGGGAGACAATCTGGTCGAAGGCGGGGTAGACGAAGCCGTCGAATTGAATCTCACAGACCGCGCGGTAGCCCCGGATGGCCAGACCGACCGCCGTGCCGACAATGGCCGACTCGGCGAGTGGTGAGTCAATGACCCGGTCTTCGCCGAAGTCCTTCTGCAGTCCGTCGGTGATGCGAAAGACGCCGCCCAGTCGCCCAATATCCTCGCCCATCAAGAGCACCTTGGGATTGGCGTCTAGGGCCTTGCGAAGTCCCTCGTTCAGCGCCTTCGCCATGGTCATGGTGGTCGTTGCCATTAGAGGGATCCTTCACTGATGCCTAGATCAATCATGTCGCGTCGGCCTTCGTCGATGAGGGGGTGCGGCGCGGCGTAGGCGTTGTCGAACATGGTGAGGGGATCGGGACGACTCATGGCGAGCACGTCGTCGCGTAGCTGCAGCGCCATGGCGTCCGCCTCGGCGGCCACGTCGTCGAAGTCGCTGTTCTTCACCTTGTACTCACGCGCGAGCAGGGCCTTCACCCGCTCGACGGGGTCACGGTGTTTCCACACCTCGACTTCGGCGTCAATGCGGTAGCGCGTGGGGTCGTCGGACGTGGTGTGCGCGCCAATCCGGTAGGTGTAGGCCTCGATGAGGGTGGGACCGCCGCCCACACGAGCACTGTCCAGTGCCCGTTTGGTCACTTCGTAGACCGCTAGTACGTCGTTGCCGTCGACCCGGACACCGGGAAAGCCGAATCCGTGCGCGCGGTGGTACAGCGGGATCTTGGACTGAACCGACGAGGGTGTCGAGATACCCCACTGGTTGTTCTGACAGAAAAAGACGACGGGCGCGTTAAAGGACGCCGCCCAGACAAAGGCTTCGAGCACGTCGCCTTGGCTCGAGGCTCCGTCGCCGAAGAAGGCCATGGCGGCCTCTTCGGCCCCGTCACGCTGAATACCCATTGCGTAGCCCACCGCGTGGAGGGTTTGGCTGCCGAGCACCACGGTCGGCACGGAGTGGCGGTATTTCTGGGGATCCCAGCCCCCGTTGCTGACGGCGCGAAAGAGGCGAAGCATGTTCTCGGGCGGGACTCCCCGACACCACGCAATGCCGTGTTCGCGGTAGGTCGGAAAGGTGAAGTCCATGGGGGCGAGCGCTCGGCCGGCGCCGATTTGCGCGGCCTCTTGACCCTGAATGGGAGCCCAGAGGGCCAGTTGGCCTTGGCGCTGGAGGGAGGTGGATTCATTGCAGAGTCGCCGGATAATCACCATGTCGCGGTAGAGGCCGAAGATCTCGTCGCCGTTGAGGGTTGACTCGTAGTCGGCGTTCTGCACCCGTTCGCCCTCGGGCGTCAACAACTGAACAAGTTCTTCGTCGATCATCGACACTCCTTAAGCGACTACCCCCGGAATCACACTATCCCCGTACGATGATTGGGTGGCCCGGCTGCTGGTCGACGCGAGCCCCTCGCCCCAAAACGAGACTTCCAACGGTTGTTCGCCGGACACGTCATCTCATTACCCGGTAAATCGACGGTCACGGTCGTTTTTATGCACGTCACCTCCCAGGTGCCTCCGAAGCTCGTGGTCCCACGCCGTGTCGAAATGGTGACCGAGTGTGGAGTGCAAGGGGTGAACTAGGCGGACCGCACCGCAATGGACTTTCGTCGGGCGTTGGTGACGGCGGCCAACTGTCCGCAGGCGGCATCGATCGATCGCCCTCTCGTGTTGCGCACGGTGGCGTTCACCCCAAGCTCGATAAGACCGGCGCGAAATTCGTGGACGCGCTGACCCGAGGATCCGCGCACCAGGTAGCCCGGCGTTGGATTGAGAGGAATCAGGTTGACGTGCGCGTGCAGCGACAGTGCGTAGCGCGCGAGTTCGTCGATGTCGCGATCGCGGTCGTTGACGCCGTCAATGAGGGCCCACTCGAAACTGAGACGGCGTCCCGTGGTGGCCATCCAGAACTCACAGGCCCGATGCAGACGTTCCAAGGGGTAGCGGCGATTAAGGGGGATGAGTGCACTTCGGTCCTCGTCGTTCGCCGAGTGCAGGCTCACCGCCAAGGTGAGGGGAAGACCGGTCTTGGCCATGCGTTCGATGGCCGGGGCCACGCCCACGGTCGACACCGTGAGGTGGCGCGCCGAGAGACCGAGGTGATCGTGCAGTCGTCGAACCACGTCGACGGTGACCAGATAGTTGGCGAGCGGTTCGCCCATGCCCATGAAGACCACGTTGGAGAGTCGGCGAGGCGCGGCGGCGCGCGCGGCGAACATCACCTGTTCGAGCACTTCACCCGTCGTCAGGTGGCGCGTGAAGCCGGCCTGTCCCGTGGCACAAAAGGTGCAACCCATGGCGCAGCCGGCCTGGCTCGACACGCAGACCGTCACCCGGTCCTCGTAGGCCATGAGGACGGTTTCAATGGTGGCGCCACCTTCGAGGCGAAACACCCACTTGCGCGTGGCGCCGAGATCGCTCGACACGTCGTTCACGACGTCAAGGAGTGGCGTGAATCGCTCGCCCAGGGTCGCCCGCAGTGATTTTGGAATAGTCGTTATCTCGTTGATTGCTTGGTGATCGCTCCACAGACCGTGCCAGATTTGGTCGACCC
This sequence comes from Acidimicrobiaceae bacterium, assembly GCA_025350565.1. GTDB lineage: Bacteria > Actinomycetota > Acidimicrobiia > Acidimicrobiales > RAAP-2 > RAAP-2. The sequence goes on along the minus strand of JANXXO010000094.1, from coordinate 19,520 downwards.
GGTAGCGCGGCTCCCCTTCGAGCATTTCGGCCAACTCGGCCTTGGCGAAGTCGTAGGGCGAGCGCATCCCTTTACGCTACGCGGGTCGGCGCGCGCCCTCGCCGCTACGCCCCCGTATCTCTGCTTGACTCTGTAACGGTTCAGCCACCAGCTTTCCCCAATCTCAGGAGCGACAATGGATCTCAAGAACACATCGGCCGTCGTGACCGGCGGCGCGTCAGGGCTTGGTGAAGCCACCGCGCGTGAACTGAGCAAACGCGGCGTCAAAGTGGTCCTGGCGGACCTCAACGACGAGGCCGGCAGCCAAGTCGCGGCAGAAATTGGCGGCGCCTACGTGCACTGCGACGTGACCAGTACCGAGCAAGTGATCGAAGCCATCGCGGCGGCCACGGCCATGGCCCCCCTTTGGAGTGCCGTCAACTGTGCGGGCATTGGGTGGGCGACGCGCACCGTGGGAAAGGACGGTGAGTACTCGTCGGCCCACGACCTCGACCTCTATCGCAAAGTAATCGAGATTAACTTGATCGGCACCTTTAACGTTTGTCGCCTCGCCGCCACGGCCATGGGTCACAACAGCCCCGACGTCGACAACATGCGTGGCGCCATCGTGAACACGGCGTCGGTCGCGGCCGAAGACGGACAGATTGGCCAAGTGGCGTACTCGTCGTCCAAGGGCGGGGTGGTCGGACTGACCTTGCCTCTGGCTCGCGACCTCGCGGTTATCGGCGTGCGGGCCAACTGCATCCTGCCCGGACTCATCGACACGCCGATCTACGGTACCGGGCCCCAGTCCGATGAGTTCAAGGCCCGCCTCGGCGCGGGCGTCCTCTTTCCCAAGCGCCTCGGGTACTCCTCCGAGTTCGCCACGCTCGCCGCAGAACTCCTCGCCAACAGCTACATGAACGCCGAGTCGATTCGCCTGGACGCCGGCATCCGGATGCAGCCGAAATAGCTCCTCGCAGCCATCAATGGCTGAAACGCACAGTGCCGACCCTCGCGAACGCATCCGACCCGGGCCGGAGCGAATGTCGTCTCCAGCACCATTGAAAGCGTGGGGTTCTTTGCCGGTCCGGCGCTCGCCGGCTTCCTACTCGCGTTCGCCAACGTGCCCACCGCCTTCGCCTTTGACGCCTTGACGTTCGTGTGGTCGGCCCTTTTCGTCGTCACCATCCGCTACCCCGCGAAGGAGTCGCCCAACGTCGCAGCGTCCGCCTCCGCTTCGATTCCCGAAGACGTGAAAGCCGAGAGTTTCCTCGAACGGGCCGCACAAGGGTTTCGCGTCGTCTTCCAGAATCGTGATGTGCTCACGCTGGGGTTGCGTCACCCTCGATAGCTGAGTTCGCATCGGGCAATGTTCGGTCGCTTGAGTTCAACCTCCAACGCCGGGACATTGGTCGCGGGCTGCACACTGAGTTGTGGGGCGTTGCGGAAGGGACTCGCGCACGCGACTGATGCTCGCCAAACGAAGTTCAGTCGGTAGTACTCTTTGCTCACTTCTTTTGGCGGACGTCGGGACCTTGCAAAGTTCGTATGGCACATCGACCAACTTCAGAGTGAGCCCCAGCAGACGCGACAAGACAGACGAGGAGATCATGACGAATGAGCCAGGCAGCACGAACGAACACCCACTCAGTAATGCGCGGGTGGTCGACCTAGCCACCTGGGAGGAAGCACGCAAGCAGTTACTGGTTCGCGAGAAGGCCCACACCCGCAACGGCGACGCAATCGCTGCCGCGCGCCGGAGGCTGCCAATGGTCGAGTTCGACGGTACGGTTCTGGTCTCGGGGCCCGACGGTCAGGTTCCGTTCCTCAACCTCTTCCAAGGTCGCGACGAACTCATTGTCTACAAGCACATGTGGTACGACGGCGCACCGCATCAGGGCCAGTGCGAAGGCTGCACGATGACTGCTTGGCACGTCAATGACGCCAGTTATCTCAACGCGCGTGGCGTCTCGCTCGCGTTCGTGACCTCGGGACCATGGGACGAGGTAGCTCCCTACGTCAAATTCATGGGCTACAACCAGGACTGGTACTCGGCGCGTGGACTTGAGGAGCCGGTTGGAGGTGAGATGGGCGTCGTCGCGTGCTTCCTGCGCGACGGCGACCGAGTCTTCCTCACCTACACCACGACGGGCCGCGGCAATGAACCAACGATGGCGGTTCTCAGCCTGCTCGACATGACGCCCTACGGCCGCGGTGAGGCGTGGGAGGACAACCCAGAGGGCTCGCCGGTAGCGGGCGAGGTCAAGGAGGGGCCAGCCACCGTGGACCATCCGAACGGCTGGTTCTGGCGTTCTGACGCTAATGGTGTCCCGGTCTGGGGTCCGACCAGCCGGCCCGTGCCGCAGTGGACCCGCCCCGGCGCGACACCCGTCGAGACATTGGGCCGCCAAAACGACCCCCACTGAATTCGCCGGAGCCTGGTCTCCGCTGCGCCAAGAGCGTGTCACGCCACTTCGGCGCGCGAGCGAATGAGTGAGAGCGATTGGTAGGGAGTCCGGGAGTCTGCCGTTGGGTGCGCAACCGCAGACAGGTACTCGGACGGCAGTGCGATCCATCGGCGGAAATTTTTCTCCCACGCGCGTGAAGAACGACTTTTGGACGCGGCGAGCTGACGCCTTGGCCCTGTCTTAGATCTCTCGGGCTTCGGCGACGTTATCGAATCGGGCAAACTCGCCACGCCACGTGAGGTGCGCGTTGCGAGTCGGGCCATTGCGGTTCTTGCCGACGATAATCTCGGCTTCCGCCTTCTTGTCATTCGCCACCTCGCCGTACTGCTCGGGGCGGAAAATGAATAACACAACGTCGGCGTCTTGTTCGAGCGAGCCCGACTCACGGAGGTCCGACATCATGGGGCGCTTGTCGGCTCGGTCCTCGAGTTTTCGCGAAAGCTGCGAAAGGGCAATCACCGGACACTGGAGCTCGCGGGCCAAAATCTTCAACGAGCGACTCATTTCGGAGACTTCGACTTGGCGATTCTCCGAACGTCCACGCGAACTCATCAGTTGGAGGTAGTCAATAATGACGACCCCGAGGTCGCCGTTCTGTTGACGAATTCGTCGTGCGCGTGCGCGCACGTCCATCACGGTGAGAGCCGGGTTGTCGTCGATGAAGACTTTCGCCGACTGCAGATAGCCAAACGCGTCGTGGGCCCGGTTCCAGTCCGCGTCGCTCAGGTCACCGGTTCGAAGTTTTGACGAGTCGATCCGCGCCGTGGACGCCAGGATTCGTTCGGCCAGTTCTTGGCGGCTCATCTCCAGCGAGAAGAAGAGCGCGGGTCGTTTCACCACCGCGCCGACGTGGATGAGGATCCCCAAGGCGAAGGCGGTCTTTCCGGTGCCCGGACGAGCGCCGACGATCGTCATGCTGCTCGGTTGCAGGCCTTGGAGAATGAGGTCGAGCGACTTGTAGCCGGTTTCGAGTCCATTGATCCGTCCGCGGGTTTCCCCGCGCTCTTCGAGGATGTCCGCTTCGCTCAACAGCAGTCGCTGCAGGGGCGAGACCGAGTCGGTGCGCCCGGCGTCGCCGATGGCGTTGATCTTGCGCTCCGCCTCGTCGATGAGTCCGACGACGTCTTCGGTCGCCACGTAGGCATCGTCCACAATCTCTCCGGCGACCGAGATCAGTCGACGCTGCTGCGCCTTCTCACGGACCAGCTCGGCGTAGTGCAGCGCGTTCGCGGCCGACGGCGTATTCATTTGCAGCGACGAAAGCAGCGACAACTCAATGGCGATCGCCCCGCGCTCTTGCAACTTGGCCTGCACGGTCACGTAGTCCACCGGTTCGCCGGCGTTGGCCAAGGCAATAATGGAGCTGAAGATCTGTCCATGAAGCGGCCGGTAGAAGTCCTCGGCCTGCACGGTTTCGTAGGCGACGCTCACGGCCTCGGCCGAAAGGAGCATCGCTCCGATCAAGCTCTCTTCCGCTTCGATTGCACTCGGAGGAATGCGACCGCCGTTCGGCGCTTGCCGCGTTCGTTCCGATTCAATCTGCGTCATGAGACCTCAATGGTCGCCTAGTTGGTCTGTTTGCAACAAGAACAACAACATGGGGAAATACCTGTGTACAAAATCTCTTCGCTCACATGTTGACGTCAACGTGTGACACAACGAACGCCGGGACCAAAGTCCCGGCGTTCGTCACTGCAAAACTTTTCGAATTACTTGGCGACGACTTCCACCTTGAGGGTCGCTTCCACACCGTCGAACAACGAGGCGGTCGCGGTCGAACTGCCGACGTCCTTCAAGTGTTCGGCCATGTGAATGGCGTGACGATCGAGCGAAATGCCCGTTGCCGTGCGAAGCGCGTTCACGAGGTCCGCTTCGGTCACCGAACCAAAGAGGCGCCCGGTGGCGCTGGCTCGTGCGGCAATCGTCAGCGTCTGCTGTTCGATAACGGTGCGCTGCGTCTCGGCGGCTTCGCGGCTGGCGGCGTCACGAAGGTCGCGACCACGTCGCATCGACGTCGCCTGCGCTTCCGTGCTGTCGCTCGACACGAGGGCTGATCCCGACGGCAGCAAGAAGTTGCGGGCGTAACCAGCCTTCACCTCGACGATGTCGCCTCGGCGACCCACGCCCTTCACGTCACTGCGCAAGAGCACCTTCATTCGGCCACCTCGTCGACCGGGGAAGCGTCAGCAACTGGCGCACTCGCGTCGGCGTACTGGAGCGTCTCCACGTCCGCCGGGCGGGCCGCGGCGGGCGCCTCGGCTCCGTCACGGTCCGGGCGGGGGGCACGAGGTCCGCGGTCATCACGGTTGCCCCGTCCGCCGCGACGTTCGGTCACGGTGCGTTGCGTGTACGGCAACAGCGCCAATTCGCGCGCCGTCTTGATTGCGTCGGTCACGTCACGCTGGTGCTGTTGGCAGTTGCCCGAGACCTTGCGGCCACGGATCTTGCCGCGGTCCGAGATGTACTTGCGGAGCTGGGCGAGATCCTTGTAGTCAACGGTGTCAACGCCGTGCTGACAGAAGGAGCAGGGCTTCTTCTTCGCGCCTCGACGCGTATCAATCTTCGGGGCGCGCTTTGGCGGCTTGGGATTATTAATTCGTGGCATTAGAAGGGCTCCTCATCAAAGGCGTAGCTGCTTGGCTCGTTGGATCGTGGGGCGGCGGCCGGTCGGTCGCTCGATTGGAAGTTGCTGCCTTCGGCGCGCGGCGTGCGCGTCACGACCGCGGTCGCCCACTTCAGGCTTGGTCCGATCTCGTCGGCGTTGATTTCAACGATGGATCGCTTGTCGCCGTTTTCGGTCTCCCAGGTGCGCTGCTCGAGACGTCCACTCACGATGACGCGCGAACCCTTCTGCAGTGAATTGGCGGCGTTCTCGGCCATGGCGCCGTAGCCCACGACCTCGAAATACGAAACGCGCTCTTCCCACTCCTGGGTTTGGCGATTCTGCCAGCGACGGTTGACGGCAATCGACAGTTTGATCGCCGCCTGACCGCTGTTGAGGAACTTCAGTTCGGGGTCACGCGTCACGTTGCCCACGACGGTAATGGTGTTGTCAGCCATCTCTCTCTCCTTGGATTCTCAAGCGTCCGACGTTACGCCTGGGCCGTAACACGGCTGGCGCTTGGTCGTACGTGGCGACGAAGAATCTTGAAGCGAAGGACTTCGTCCGAGAGGAGCAGAATGCGGTCGAGCTCGACAACGGTCGTCGACTCACCGCTGAACTCCACCAAGACGTAGTAACCCTCTTTGCGCTTGTTGATCTCGTACGCCAAGGGACGCTTCCCCCAACGGTCGATAGCACCGGGGTTTCCGCCGTTGGCTCGTACTGTTTCCAGCGCTCGGTCGAGAGCAATCTGGATGGTCTGTGCGTCGACGGCAGTGTCGAACACAATCATGGTTTCATAGGGCCTCATGGCCGGTTTCCTTTCCCTCTGGTCCGGCGGGGCCGGGCTCTGCGGAAAACAGAGCAGGGTGTGTGGCACTTCCCCACGCTTGTGGGACTAACAATCTACCAGAACCACGATTGTCGCTAGTCGAAGAGCCCCTCGGGGTTCGCGTAGGCCTCGTCGGCGTTAGGAAAATCGCCTCGACGCACGTCGGCGGCGAACTGACTGACCGCCTCGGTGATCGCCGGACCGAGGTTCGCGTACTGGCGAACGAACTTCGCCGGCGCTCGGTTAGTGAGTCCCAAAAGATCGTGAAAGACCAGGACCTGCCCATCGGTGTCAGGCCCGGCGCCGATGCCGATGGTGGGAATTTCGAGCGCCGCGGTGACGTGTGAACCCACGACACTGGGCACGCCCTCGATGACAATGGCGAACACGCCCTCCTCTTGCAGGAGTTGCGCGTCCTCGATCAACAACTTGGCGCTCTCCAACGTCTTCGCCTGCACCTTGAATCCGCCGAACGTGAGCACGCTCTGCGGGGTCAAACCGAGGTGACCCATCACCGGAATCTGCGCGTCGAGCAGTGCTCGCACCACGTCTCTTCGAACACGCCCACCTTCGAGCTTCACGCTGTCGGCGCCACTCCTAATCAATGCGGCGGCGTTGCGGACACTCTCGGCGACGTCGACGTGATAACTCAACCACGGCATGTCAGCCACGATGTGCACGCCGGCTCGCGCGGCGGCCACCGCGCGCACGTGATGACTCATTTGTTCGACGCTGAGATTGAGAGTGGTCTCTTGGCCCAACATGACGTTGGCCACCGAGTCGCCCACGAGTATGAGATCGACGCCCCCGGCCGCCACCAGCCGAGCACCGGGCTCGTCGTAGGCGGTCACCATTACCAGTGGATCGGCACCGTTTCGCCGTTTTCGAAGGCGAATGGTCGGAGCACTGAGGGTCATTCGCCCACCTCTTTACGTTCGCCACCGTTGACCCTGCGCGCCCGACGGCCTCCGGCCGCCCACTTGCGCACGAGGTGGTGGAAGGAACAGCCGACACAGACCTCGACCGCGTAACACTGCACGGGCTCTTCGCGACGTTCGAGTTTGAGCAACTCGGCGCGCGACGACGGACAGGTCCCGCCCGAAGGAAGACGCGCGCCAAAGACGTAGGTGACCTCCACCAGTTCGACGTCACTGCACACGGGACAGGTCTCGCCGGTACGACGTCCGAGGTTCTTCGCGGCGCGCAACAATTCGGGGTGAGCGTCGCAGATGTCTTCGTAGCGAATGAGCCCCGCGGCCACTTTCGAAAGCAGCGCGTGACGCACGAGGCCAAACTCGACTACTGCCCCGTCGGCGGTACTCGTGCGGAATCGCTTATCCATTGAGGGTGACTCTACAGGTCAATGAATCTCTAGGAAATGACACCACTGCATGGTCGATATATCGAAGTGATACTATGTTTCGCGTGTTAGACATTGCCATCCTGGGACTGCTTATGGACCGTGACCACCATGGTTACGAGATTCGCACCCAACTGCGCGACCGACTGGGCGTATGGGCAAATGTTTCCTTCGGATCTATTTATCCGGCCCTCGCGCGCCTCGAGCGCCAAGGTTGCGTCGAAGCGGTGACGGGAAGCGAGACCCGCGTGAACGCCCTCTCGACCGGATCGCTCTCCGGCGAACGCGCATCTCTTCGATCACTTCGCGCCGCACCCGGTCTCGGACGTCGTGGCCGAAAGGTCTACCGCATCACCGAACGTGGCCGTCACGATTTCCTCGCACTCCTCGCCGACCCGGCGACCATCGACGACAGCAAGAACTTCTGGCTTCGCATGGCGCTGGCGAAATATCTCAATGCGGCGCTGCGCGTCGGACTCCTCGAACGCCGTCGCGCCGATCTCGTGGCCCGCCTGGCCGAGGTTCGCACGGGTGCCAACAACGATCAACTCGATTCCTACGCCCGCAAGGTTATGAACCACGCGGCGCAGAGTGTCGAGCTGGACCTCGCGTGGATTGACAATTCGTTGTCCACCGAACGAAGTAATCAAGAATCCTTCGCGCACGACGCGAAGTAAGAAAGGAGCGCCATGGAGAAGATTCGAGTGGCCATCGCCGGCGTAGGGAACTGCGCCAGCTCACTTATTCAGGGGGTCACCTATTACCGTGACGCCAAGGCTGGGGACAACGTCCCGGGATTGATGCACGTCGTGCTCGGGGGTTATCACGTGAGTGACCTCGAATTCGTCGCGGCCTTCGACGTCGACGCCACCAAGGTCGGCAGCGACCTCGGAAAGGCCATCGAAGGTGGCCAGAACAACACCATCAAGTTCGCCGACGTCCCGGCGCTCGGCGTCACCGTCCAGCGCGGACCGACCATGGACGGACTGAACAAGTACTACCGCGCCATGATCGACGAGTCGCCCGCCGAGGCCGTCGACGTGACACAAGTGTTGCGCGACTCGCGCGCCGAAGTGCTCGTCTCGTATTTGCCCGTCGGATCCGAAGAAGCGCAGCGCTTCTACGCCCAGTCTGCCCTCGATGCGGGCGTGGCCTTCGTGAACGCCATCCCGGTCTTCATTGCCTCGGACCCGGTTTGGGCGAAGAAGTTCGCCGACGCCAAGGTGCCGATCATTGGTGACGACATCAAGAGTCAGGTCGGCGCCACCATCGTGCACCGCGTACTGACTCGCCTCTTCGAGGACCGCGGTCTCTCCCTCGACCACACCTATCAATTGAACGTCGGTGGGAACATGGACTTCAAGAACATGCTCGAGCGCGAGCGACTCGAGTCGAAGAAGATCTCCAAGACCCAAGCCGTCACCTCCCAGTTGGAGACGAGCAACATGGACCCCGACGATGTGCACATTGGACCGAGCGACCACGTGCCATGGTTGAAGGACCGTAAGTGGGCCTACATCCGCATGGAAGGACGAAACTTCGGCGACGTGCCACTCAACGTGGAACTGAAACTCGAAGTCTGGGACTCGCCGAACTCGGCGGGCGTCATCATCGACGCGGTGCGCTGCGCCAAGGTCGCCCTCGACCGTGGCATCGGCGGCCCGATCATCGGACCGTCAGCGTATTTCATGAAGTCGCCACCAATTCAGTACCACGACGACATCGCCCACAACATGGTCGAGGCCTTCGCCGACCACGGCGCCGAGAACCTGGTCTGGCCGTAACCACAACGACGCGACCACCCCGCGCGTAGCTACGTCCTCAGTCGCGCTCGGACCACCATTCGCGAAGTCGGACCTTGGCCTCATCGGGCGTGATCTCGCCTTCGTCGAGTCGAATCTCCATCAAGAAATCAAGAGCCTGGCCAACGGCTCGACTCGGTGCGATGTCGAGCAGTTCCATGACCGCGACGCCGTCGAGCGCCGGTCGGAGACGATTGAGATCTTCGAGTTCGCGCAACTCCGCGATACGGATCTCCAGCTCGTCCATGCGCTGCGCCAAGAAGGCGGCCTTGCGAGCGTTTCGCGTCGTGCAGTCACAGCGGGTGAGCTCGTTCAGTTCCTCGAGCAACGCACCGGCGTCGCGGACGTAGCGCCGCACGGCCTTGTCGCTCCACCCCATCTTGTAGGTATGAAAGCGCAGGTGCAGTTCGACCAACGTGCTGACGTCGTCGATCACTTCCTGTGCGTACTTGAGCGCCGTCATGCGCTTGCGCGTCATCTTTGCGCCCACTACCTCGTGGAATCGGAAGGTGACACCGTCCTCGGTGATGGCTCGGGTGTTGGGTTTACCGATGTCATGAAACAGCGCGGCCAGACGGAGCACGAGCTGGGGCGAGGCCTTGTCGACCACGGCCCAGGTGTGGCGAAGTACGTCCTTATGACGGTGAATGGGATCTTGCTCTAGTTGCAATCTCGGCAACTCCGGAAAGAAGTGCTCGGCCAACCCGGTGCGCACGATGAAGTCCAAGCCAACCGATGGTTCATCGGTCACCATCAATTGGTCCAATTCGCCACGGATGCGCTCGGGCGACACTTTGGTGAGTTGCCCCGCCATCTTTGTGGCGGCCGTTTCGATGGCCGCATCGATGCGCAGATGGAATCGCGCCGCAAAGCGCGCGGCGCGAAGCATTCGCAGTGGGTCATCGCCAAACAGGACCTCGGGGTCAATAGGGGTGCGAAGCACCCGCTCGTGTAGGTCGCCAAAGCCGTGGTAGTAGTCGAAGAGCGTTTGCACGTTCGGGGTACCGGCGTCGAGGGCGACCACGTCCAGCGCCAAGGCGTTGATCGTAAAATCACGTCGACCGAGGTCGGCCTCGAGCGAGTCGCCCCACACCACGGCGGGTTTGCGCGAATGATCGACGTACTCCTCGGACCGGAAGGTCGTGATCTCCACTTTGAAGTTGCCGTCGCGCAACGTGCCGCCCAGGGTGCCAAAGGCGCGCCCTTGCTCCCAGGTGGCGCTGCACAGCGGCTTCATCAACCGTTCGATGTCGGGGGGCCGGGCGTTGGTGGTGAAGTCAATTTCGAAGTCGTCCTTGCGTGGCTCACCCAAAATGGCGTCGCGCACGGAGCCCCCGACGGCGTAGAGGGAGAAGCCCGCGTCAGCGAAGGCGCGAGCCAGAGGACCTGACAGATGGGCGAGTTCGCTCAGTCGGTCGTGCACGTAGTCCGTTGAAGTCACTGCGAACGAGGGTAGTTGGCGCCCGACTTCGCGTCCGCACGCAGGTAGCCTGTGAAAGCATGTTCCACCGATTTTCGTCCTGGTGGCGGGCGCTCAGCGTCGTACTCCTTTGCCTCGCAACGATGGCGTGGCCTACGGCCGCGCACGCTGGGACGACGCCCTCGTTCGCCATTGTCCATCAACAGGCCGTGGCCCTCTTGTCGGCGAAAGGTACGTCGCACTTCACGGTAGTGATTGGGGTCCAACCCATCGCTGCTGCCTCGCGGGCCCGCGTCACTCTCTACCCCCGGATTGTCGACCGGTCCCAACTCACCCCGATCATCAGCAACGTCGGCTCACCGGCGCCCGAATTGGTCACCACCAGCACTTTTACGCTGGTTTGCGCCGCGCACGGGAGCTACACCTTCACCGTTGACCTGTACACCCACCGGTCCGGTTCACTTCGCCGGACGTGCTATCCGACGGCCCCGCACATGAAACTCCCCTGCCGTGGCGCCGCCTGCGACGGCGTCTACCCCCTTCGATTAGAAGTGATCACCAACGGCGTCACGACGACGAAGTGGTCGCTGTTGGCCATCCAGTCGTCGCGCGTCGTTCAACCGCTGCGCGTCGACTTCATCGAGACGATGGACCCGTCGGCCTTCGAGCACGCCACTCGCTCCATTGCCGTGCTGCAAGCGATCGCCAAGCACGAAACGACGGCACTGACCTTGAGTGCCGATTACCGAACCTTGGAAACCGTGAAACAGTCGGGCAGCGAGCAGTTGGCCTTTCGTGCGGCACTGCGCAAGGCACTCACCAGTCCGGTGCACCAAGTCGTGAACGCCCCGCCGTCCAACATTGACTTCGGTGGACTGCAACAACACGGCTTCGGCGTCGACGTCAACAAACAGCTGACGCTCTCGGCGACACTGCTGCACTCGTTCACGGGGCGTTACGTCGACAGCCCACTGCTGTTGACCGGCACCCCGTCCATGGCGACACTGCGGGCGCTGCAGCGACACGGCAACACGGCCGTGGTGCTCGCCGAATCCGACCTCACCGTCGCGCCCTCGGCCACCCTCAACTGGGGGGCGCCCTTCCACGTCGCGGGAGTCGGACCGCTTATCGCACTGGCGACGGACACACCCCTGTCCACGCTGGTCGCCGACCCGACCATTGGCGCGGGACGTCGCGCGGCGCTCACGCTGGGCACGTTGGCGTTCTTACACTTCGAAGCACCCAACGCCGAGTCCACCCGCACCGTCGTCATCGAGACGTCGATCGCACAATCGCCCGTGGCGTTTGTCAATGACGTGCTGAACGGTCTGGGCGCCAGTCCCTACGTGACGTTGGCCACTCTGGCTCCCTCGTTCGACAGTGCGCTCATTGCCACCGACGGCGCACCGGGCCATCGCCTGCTCGCTTCCTCGCCGGCCTCACGTTGGTCATCGCACAACGTGAGTTCGTTGAAGACGCTCCTGCAGGGGGTTACTTCGTACGCGCAAGCGGTGTCGAAGTCGAACATCGGCGACGAGCTACGCGTCGCCGCCGAAGCGGCCGAAATCGATGGAGGTCCCGGGGCCCGTCAGGCCGCCATCAACCAGGTGAGCGCGACCCTTCGCGGCCAACTCAACAGTTTCTCCGTGGATCCGAGCACCGTCACTCTGGCCGGTTCCGGTACGTCGATTCCCATCACGCTGATCAGTCGCGCCGACTACCCCGTGACGGCCACGGTCCATCTGATCACCGACCAGCTCACCTTCCCCAAGGGAAGGAACGTGGTGGTGACCATGGACTCGCCCACGAAGTCGGTACGGGTACCCACCTCCGGACACAACGGTTCGAGCATGACGTTGCAAGTCGTCGTCACCACGCCCAACGGCCGAATCACGCTCGCGCGCGCCGCGATTCAGGTTCGCATCGCCGGGACGTCCATCGTGGGCTACGTCCTGTCACTGGCCTCCTTGTTGGTACTCGCCTACTGGTGGGTGCGCACCTACCGCAAACGACCGAAGGGTCGACACGCCCGATGAGTTCGACCTCGACGCATAGTTCGCGCGTCGCGTCGATGGCCAGCGGTACGTTGGTGTCGCGCGTCAGCGGACTGCTGCGCGTGCTGGTATTGGCCTGGGTTCTCGGTTTCACCCCGATCGCCGACAGTTTCAACTTGGCCAACACGGTGCCGAACATGCTGTTCGATCTGGTGCTCGGGGGCATCGCCGGGGCGACGTTCATCCCCGTGTTCGTGGAGCGTCTCACGCTCGACGGGGAGCGAAGAGCGTGGAAGTCGATCTCCAGCGTCGTCACGTGGGCCTTCGTCGTGCTCGTGGTCGCCACGGGACTCGCCTGGATCGCCGCGCCCTGGATCATCGACGGCTTCACCGCGTTCCGTCACTCCGGAACCAGCGTCTCGGTGACCTTGCTGGCGCAACAGCGCGCGGTGGCGACCCAACTGCTGCGTTGGTTCGTCCCGCAGATCTTCTTTTACGGCGCGATCGGCATCGCGACGTCGCTCCTCAACATTCGCCATCGATTTGGCGTCGCGGCGTGGGTGCCCGTCGCCAACAACGTCGTGTGCATCGCCGTGCTGGTGTGGTTCCACCTCGTCGACCCCACCCCGACCATTGGTGCCCTGAGTGGATCCCACGACCTCATGTGGTTGGGACTCGGCACCACCCTCGGCGTGGCCGTCCAGTTCTTCTGCCTCGTTCCGTCGCTTCTCCATAGTGAGTTGTGGCGTCTGACCTTTCGCACGAAGTTGCGCGACCCGGCCGTGGCCGCGGTGGGCCGTCTGGGCAGTTGGACCCTGCTCGTGGTGCTGGCCAACCAACTCTCGCTCTACGTCGTCTTGGCCTTTGCCTTCGGCATTGGCCACAACGGTCAAGTGAGCGCCTATACCTACGGCTGGTCCTTCATGCAAATGCCCTACGCCGTGGTCGTGGTCTCGGTCCTCGGTGTGTTGACGCCCCAGCTGGCGGGACTGGCCGCGGCGAAGGACTTTGACGTACTCTCGACGCGACTGCGCTTCGGGCTGCGTCAATCGCTCGTCATCATCATCCCCTGCACCGTGGTGCTGCTGGTCCTCGCGCAACCCATCGCCGCGATCCTCTTGACGCACGTGAACGCGACGCACACCATCGCCGCCGGTACGGTGCTGGCGGTGCTCGCCGCCGGTCTGCCCGGGTTCACCATCTTTCAACTGTGCGTTCGCGCACTGCAGTCCATGCAGCGCGCCCGGGATGTCTTCTATCTTTACCTCCTGCAGAACGGGCTCACCGTGGCGCTGGTCGTGGCGATCGGCCGTCACTCGCTGGCCGGCCTTACCGCGAGCGTGTCGATTGCCTACGCGGTGGCGGCCGTCGTGGCGCTCTACGCATTAGACCGTTACGGCGTCGTCATCGCGAGCGAGATCTGGTCGCGCCACGTGCGCCGAAGTCTGTACGCCTCGCTCAGCGCGGCCCTGGTGATGGCGTTCGCCTACGCCGTACCGACGTGGAATCGCGGGCTGGGACTCGTGGCGCGCTTTGCCTTCGCCGCGGTACTCGGACTGGCGACCTTCGCCGTCGTCGTCGTCCTCCAACAACGTCGCGCGAGGCGCGTGGGTCAAAATGATGTCAGGCTGAACTAATGCAAGGGGGGCCATGGCTCGGATTCGCGTAGTAACCGACAGTGCGTGCGACATACCCGACGAGATCGCGCGTCGGCTCAACATCGACATCGTCTCGCTCAGTATCCGCTTCGGCGAGGAGGAGTTCACCGACCGCGTTGACCTCACGCCCGAGGCCTTTTGGGCCAAGTGCAAGGCGAGCAAGACCCTGCCCGAAACGGCCGCCCCCTCCCCCGGTGCCTTTCAAGCTGCCTACGAACGCGCGCGGGCCGACGGCTGCGACGGGGTCATCGTGATCACCTTGTCGGCCTTGTTGTCGGCCACGCACCAGTCGGCGACCCTCGGCGCCGAAGCGGTCGCCGGGACGATCGACGTGCGCGTCGTGGACTCCAAAGCCGTCTCGATGGCCCAAGGTCTCATGGTGATCGACGTCGCCGAAGTGGCCGCGACCGGCGTCAGCCTCGATCTCTTGGTACTGCACGCCGAGTCGCTGGTGAGCAAAGTCGGCGTGGTGGCGATGCTCGACACGCTCGAGCACCTCATCAAAGGCGGGCGGGTTGGTGGCGCCCGGGCATTGTTGGGCCAGGTGCTCTCCATCAAACCGTTGCTGGAACTGAAAGATGGCGTCGTCGCCGAGGCCGGACGACAACGAACTCGAGCCAAAGCACTGGTCACGATCGCGGGTGTCACCAAGGGTCACGCTCCCCTACGCCGGCTCGCCCTGGTGCATGGCGCGTCCAGTGAAGTAGCGGCGTTAGAGGCGTTGGTCGCCGACATCCCCACCGACAACCCGATCATCGTGACCGATATGGGTCCGGTCGTAGGTACCCACGGAGGGCCGGGGATCATCGGCCTGTGCTGGATCGAGGCGTAGAGGTCGCTGCGACCGGTAAGTTCTTTGTATGAACGACGCGCACCGACCCCACGACGGCGACTTCGTCGACAAGGTACTGCGTCAGTTCGACCACCTGCTCGACATGGTCCACGACAAGTTTTTGCGCCCCATCCTGCTGGCCGGTCGAGTGATCGCCTACGGCATGATTATCGTGTTGGCCGCGATCGTGCTCATCGCGGCCCTGCTCATCGGGATCATTCGCTTCATGAACGTGTATTTCTTCGCCGGCCACGAATACATCACGTACCTCGCCGTCGGAGCACTCTCCATTCTTGCGGGCATGCTTATCTGGCGCCGACGGCGCCCCATCAACCTGAGGAAGTAATGCCCGAACATACTCGTGTCTTGATCGTCGGCTCCGGTCCGGCCGGTCTTACGGCGGCCATTTACACCGCGCGCGCCCAACTCAGCCCCATCGTCATCGAAGGTGAACCTTCCTCGACGAGCGACCAACCCGGCGGCCAACTCATGCTCACCACGGACGTGGAGAACTACCCCGGGTTTCGCGAAGCCATCTCGGGACCCGATCTCATGGCCAACATGCGAGCCCAGGCATTGCGCTTCGGCGCCGACTTGCGCGTCAACAAAGTGCAGATTCTCGACACGGCCAGCCGCCCTTTTCGCGCCTGGCTGACCGATGACGACGAGCCCAGTATCACGGCCGACACCGTCATCTTGGCCACCGGCGCGCGCTCGCTGATGATGGGCGTGCCCGGCGAAAAACGGTTACTGAGCCACGGTCTCTCAACGTGCGCGACCTGCGACGGCTTCTTCTTTCGGGGCCAGGACATCGCGGTGGTTGGGGGCGGAGACTCGGCGATGGAAGAAGCGCTCTTTCTGACGCGCTTCGCGTCGAGCGTCACCGTCGTCCATCGCCGTGACACGCTGCGGGCCTCCAAGATCATGCAAGAGCGCGCCTTCGCCCACGAGAAGATCACCTTCGCGTGGAACACTCAAGTGACCGAGGTGCTCGGCGACGAGAAGGTGAGCGGACTCGCGGTGCGTGACACGGTGAGTGGCGAGGCACGGACCCTCGACGTGACCGGCATCTTTGTCGCGATTGGTCACGTGCCCAATACCACGCTGGTGGCTGGTCAAGTCGATCTCGAGGAGAATGAGTACGTCCGCACCGGACCGGGTTCGTTCACCAACGTCGACGGTCTCTTCGCCGCGGGCGACGTACAGGACCACGTCTACCGTCAAGCCATCACCTCGGCCGGGTCGGGCTGTATTGCCGCCATTGACGCCGAACGCTGGCTCGAATCCATGGGTCATTAGCTACACGTCAGTCGCTAAGGTGGTTTCTCTGGCGCACGCGGCGTCATCTTTGGAGGTAGGTATGAGCGAGCAGATCACCACGTTGACTGACGCGACGTTCGACGAAGTCATCGGCGCGTCGGAAAAGCCGATTTTGGTTGACTTCTGGGCCGAGTGGTGTGGTCCGTGCAAGATGATCGCGCCGATTCTGGAGGAGCTGGCCGTCGAACAGTCCGACAAGTTCACCATTGGCAAGCTGGACGTTGACGTGAACGTCGCCACGGCCACCAAGTTCTCGGTAATGAGTATCCCGACGCTGCTGCTCTTCAAAGACGGCGAAGTCGTGGCTCGATTGGTCGGCGCCAAGCCCAAGGGCGCGATGCTGCAAGAAATCTCCGCGAACCTGTAGTTCGTTCCACTGAATCTCACATCGCTCCGCCTCGGCGACACGGGTCCTCGTGTGCGCGAACTTCACGAGCGACTCGCCTCGCTCGGACTGATCGCCACCAGCGAGAGCGAAGCGACCTTCGATGAAGGAACGGTCGCCATGGTGGAGGCCTTTCAACGAACGCGTGGACTTCCCCTTTCCGGTGAAGTCGACGCGACCACCTGGGATCGTCTGGTCGAAGCCGGCTGGCGACTCGGTAACCGTTTGCTCTTCGCCACGCGGCCGGCGCAGCGCGGCGACGACGTGGCCGAACTTCAGGTTCGTCTAGCGCAGTTCGGCTTCAATCCCGGGCGAATCGACGGTATCTTTGGCCCCGTCACCGAAGAAGCCCTGTCCGATTTCCAGCGCAACTGCGCCATCGAGGCGAGCGGCACGCTGACGCGCTCAACCCTCACCGAACTGTTGCGAATGACCTCGCCGCGTCATACCCAACGCAGCCTGGTCAACGAGGCGCGCGACCTGGCTGGTTTCCACGAGACGCCGTCGGGTCCACTCGTACTTTGCGGGACCAGTCCCCTCGTCCAACTGCTCGCGACGTCCTGCGCCGACACCTTGAGCGTCACGGTGTTGGACGACGACACGCCCGACCTCGTCGCCGCGTACGCCAATGAACACGGGGCCTCCTTCGTGCTTTCACTCCAGACCCTCACGCACGTCGACGGCGTGCACCTTCACTATTGGGCGAGTTACCGCTCGCATTCACGTCGGGGCGAAACGTTGGCCAGTCAGATCGCCTCGGCCTGCGCGCGGTCCCAGCACCTCCCGCGAGTTGAGGTGACGGGCATGGCACTGCCCATTTTGCGCGAAACCAAGATGATGACCCTCCATATCGAACACGGCACGAGTTCGCCGGAGACGCTCGACGAGCTGGCGCGCGTCATCGAAGGCGTGTTAATCGAAGTTATCCACAGGACAGCCTGATATTGCACTCAAAACATAGGCATTTGAACCACGAAAGCCCTTTGTTTAAAGCAAAAGATGAGAAACCCACAACTTCATCCACAAGTTGGGGATAACTTCAACATGAGGTTTAAGTTGAGAGTTGAAGGCTACTTCGCATTCGATATGGCGATGTAGAGCCGCTCCAGATCATCGAGGTCCGCAAAGTCAATGATTATTCGGCCATTGCGCCCCTTGAGGTCGACGTGGACTCTCGTGTCAAGGTAGTCCTCGAGCAGATGCTCTAACTCGGCGACACTGGCGTCGGGAACCGGTCGGAGCCTCGGCCCACTCACTCCGGGGCGGACGACTGGATCGGCATCCACCGTCGCCTTGGGCTCCAGGAAGGTCTTCACCGCTTCTTCCGTAGCCCGCACCGACATCTCGTTTTTGATCACGCGAGCGACCATGGTCGCTTGGGCCTCCCCGTCAGAGAGCGCCAGCAGCGATCGAGCGTGGCCGGCGGAGATTTGCGATGTCGCGAGGGCCGATTGCGCAGCTTCGCCGAGCTGGAGAAGTCGTAACGTATTCGTAATATTTGCTCGACTCTTACCCACCCTTTGGGCAACCTGCTCGTGCGTGAGATCGAACTCGTCGATAAGTTGTTGATACGCTGCGGCCTCTTCGAGCGGGTGGAGGTCCACCCGGTGCAAGTTTTCGACGACGGCCTGCTCCAAGGACAAGCGGTCGTTGACATCGATTTGCACCAACACGGGCATGAACTCAAGTTCGGCGATGATGGCCGCGCGCCACCGCCGTTCGCCAGCTATCAACTCGTATTGGCCCTCTTCGCCCTCCACGGGTCGAACAATGATGGGCTGGAGAACGCCGAGTTCTCGAACCGACGAGGCCAGTGCCGTCAGGCTTTCGTCATTCATCGCCTTGCGCGGCTGGAACGGGTTTGGTCGAATGCTCGCTATGGGGACAATGCGGAGTGGTCCCTCTTCCGCCTGGACCGGCACCTCGCTCGTCGGTACACCATTTTCGGGAATGAGGGCACCGAGTCCCTTTCCCAGTCCTGGTTTTCTAGCCATTTAAGATCTCCTCTGCTAGTGCGCGGTATGCAATTGCGCCTTTTGATGTTGGGTCGAATACGGTGATGGGCTGGCCAAAGGACGGTGCCTCGGCCAGGCGAACGGTCCGCGGAATCACGGTTCGACACAGTTCGTTCTCGAAGTGGCGCTTTACTTCTCTGGCGACGTCACCCGAAAGGGTTATGCGCGAGTCGTACATCGTGAGAACGACTTTCGTAATGCGGAGCGTCGGGTTGAGATTCTTCTGGACCAGGTCGACAATCCTCTG
Source organism: Acidimicrobiaceae bacterium (assembly GCA_025350565.1). Taxonomy (GTDB): domain Bacteria; phylum Actinomycetota; class Acidimicrobiia; order Acidimicrobiales; family RAAP-2; genus RAAP-2. The sequence continues at coordinate 603 of JANXXO010000094.1, read as the reverse complement.
TAATTGGGTCAACCCTTCGAGAGCGTAGAACTCGGTCTGCACCGGGACCATGATGTCCGTGGCCGCGGCAAACGCGTTAATGGTAATGAGGCCAAGGGATGGGGGACAGTCGATGAATATGAAGTCAAAATCGCCTTCCACCGACATCAAAGCCCGCTTGAGACGGAGCTCGCGCGAAATAACGGACGTCAACTCTTGTTCCACACCCGCCAAATCGAGTGTCGCCGGAGCCACGAATAGATTGTTGTAGCCGGTGGGCTCCACGATGTCCACCATGGGAACATCGTTCAAGAGGACGTCGTAGACAGAACGCTCAAATTGACGCCCGTCGACGCCCAATCCAGTCGTGGCATTGCCCTGGGGGTCGAGATCGACGATGAGGACGCGCTTACCGCGTTCCGCCAAGGCTGCCCCCAATGAGGTAGTGGTCGTGGTCTTACCAACCCCACCTTTTTGGTTAGCTACAGCAAAAATCCTCATCGTGCTGGCGTCCGCCATGTGCCTCTTCCCGACCTAAGGAGTATCCCGACAACGCGTCGAACACATGCCATTCAACTCGCTTTTCGCCACTTCGTCAAGTACCGATGTTTCACGTGAAACATA
>JANXXO010000082.1 GCA_025350565.1 Acidimicrobiaceae bacterium | reverse complement strand
CGGTGGGATGACGCCGCCCGCGCCCTGCACCGGCTCCACAAACATCGCCGCGATGGTGCCCGCGCCTTCGCGCTCGATGATGCGCGCGGTTTCCTCGACGCACCATTTTCCATAGGCCACCGGATCGGCCTCGCGATCCGCCGCGTAGGCGTGCGGCGTGGGGACGTGGATGAAACCGGGCAGCGGCAGATCAAAGGGCGCGGTGCAGCTCGCCAGCCCTGTCATGCTCGTCGTAGCGATGGTCACGCCGTGGTACGAAAATTCGCGCGACAGAATTTTTGTCCGCTGCGCCTGGCCGTGCAGCTTCCAATAGCCGCGGATGATTTTCAGCGCGGTCTCATTTGCCTCGGAGCCCGAGTTGCAAAAGATCGTGTGGTGCAGCCCAAGACGGTCGCTTCGACGTTCGTGCGCGAACGAGCTTCCTCGAGGAACACGTGGCCGTTGCTCGCGTCACGAACGGCCGAGGTGGCTACGACGAGTCCGCGCGTGACGCCGGCCTCGTCCATCAAGGCGCGGTACTCGCTCAACGTGTCGAGTGATCGGTTCAACGCCTCGGGGGCGAGGGTGCCGGACGCGTCAACGCCCTGACTGAGTCGGGTAATACGCGTCACCCGCCGAAGCGTCTCGCCGCGTTCGTTCATGATCAACAGGCGCGTCGAGTTACTTCCGCAGTCGAGTGCGGCGACCGTCTCAACCACGAACGTCCACGACCTTCAGCTTCGGGATGTCGACTTCTTGCGCGACGAGCGCACCCACCGGATCGTCCGCGCCGACGAGATAGTTAGCTAAGTGCGCGTGCAGACACTTGACCCCTCGTCTCGTGCCGCCGACCCCACCCGACGGCTGGGCACCTTCTCGTAGAAGGGTCGCGCTCGTTCGACGTTGGGCGTAGGCGTCGTGCGCGCGTTGGAGGTGCGCCGCGTCCACCAAGGCTTCGAATCGGTGGACGCCGCCGTTACCTTCCACGCGACTCACGGCCTCGTGGAGTTCGCGGTCCACGAGCCAAAAGAGCGTGGGCATGGGCGTGCCGTCGCGTAGGTGTGGTTCATTCTCGATGACGACTGGCCGGCCGTCCAATCGCCGCACGACCACGGCGCACCGACCTAGCAGAGTCCGCCCGACTAATCCTTCGACTGCCGCCAAATCGTCAAGCGAGGCATCCTGGAAGGTCAACGCCAAAACTCAAGCGTGCGAACGAGTCGCGAAAAGAAGGCGTGGGTCGCCGAGTGGTGCAAGGTCGTCTTGGGCGCAGCCGTGGCCAATAAGGAGACCGACGAGGGGGCGACTAACGGCTGGAGGCCCGGGTCACCGGCACTTTGGGTGCTCGAACCGAGGCCCGGGAGCACCTGGATCAAACTCTGACCGGGCGAGACGAGTTGGTACTGCTCACGCGCGAGCAGTCGGGCGGCCGCTTTGGAGTCGAGCGCTTTTGCTTGGAGCGTCAGCGCGTGTTGTTGATTGATGACGGCGTTCAACTGCGCGCGCGTCGTATTCAGTTCACTCTGTTGATGCCAGATGGACGTCAAGGGGAACCAGCCCACCAGCATCACGATGGCCGTCATGACGGCGAGGGGCAACACCCAACGGTTGCGATCGCGATTCGCGCTATTTATAACTGACACCTGCCGCCCCCGACAAAGACGTTGCACCAAGAAAACGAGCTTGATCCCCGAGTTGTTCTTCGAGTCTCAGCAATTGATTGTACTTCGCTACTCGATCAGATCGTGCTGGCGCACCAGTTTTTATCTGTCCGGCGTTGGTGGCCACGGCGACGTCAGCGATGGTGGTGTCTTCGGTTTCCCCGGATCGGTGCGAGATCACCACGCTGTAGTGATGGCGTACGGCTAAACGGACCGTGTCGAGCGTTTCGGTGAGCGTGCCAATCTGATTGAGCTTCACGAGTACCGAGTTTGCCGCCCCCAGATCGATTCCTTTTTGCACCAGGGTCGAATTTGTGACGAAGTTGTCATCACCCACCAGTTGCAACCGGTCCCCGAGTCGCTTCGTCAAAGCGACCCAACCGTCCCAATCCTCTTCGGCCATGCCGTCTTCGAGCGACACAATGGGGTAGCGCGCAACGAGGTCGGCCCAGTAGTCGACCATCTCGGCACTCGTCATGACTCGACCTTCCCCGTCCAAGTGATAAGCGCCGTCTCGGTACAACTCCGAGGTCGCCGGGTCGATGGCAATGGCGATGTCGCGACCGGGCGTTCGACCGGTCGATTCGATGGCCTCCACCAGAATCTTGACGGCCGTCTCGTTGTCGGGAAGATCGGGGCCGAACCCACCCTCGTCGCCGACCAAGGTGGAGAGTCCACGCTTGGCGAGCAGTGATTTTAAGGCGTGATACGTCTCGGTCCCCCATTGCAGGGCCTCCGAGAAGGTGGAGGCGCCGATGGGCATCACCATGTACTCCTGAAAGTCAATGGAATTGAGCGCGTGGGCTCCCCCGTTCACCACGTTCATCATGGGTACCGGCAGCACGTGCGCGTTCACCCCGCCGAGGTATCGGAAGAGGGGCAGTCCGCTCTCCAAGGCGGCCGCCTTGGCCGTCGCCAGCGACACGGCCAAGATGGCGTTGGCCCCGATCCGTCCCTTGTTGGACGTGCCGTCGAGGTCAACCATGGCGAAGTCGACGGCTCGCTGGTCTTCGGCGTCGAAACCCTCCAGCAAATCGTTGATCTCGCCATTCACGTAGTCCACGGCGGTCCCCACGCCCTTGCCACCCCACGCGTCGCCTCCATCACGCAGTTCCACGGCTTCGTTGATGCCGGTGGAGGCACCCGAGGGCGATACGGCGCGTCCGAAGGCACCCGAGGCCAAGTGGACATCGGCCTCGACCGTGGGGTTTCCACGGGAGTCCAGAATCTGACGACCCACGACGACTTCAATCGCGCTCATGACGCTTCCCCTCTTTCGGTAATTACCAGGTTACTAGCCTCGAGAATTCACTCCTCGAGCGAACGCTCACCTTCGCGTATGTCGTCGCGCAACCGCAACGCGCGCTCGCGCAAGATGCCCTCCAGGTCAACACCGGCCCACTGCGCCGAGGCCACCAGCGCGCAGAGCGCGTCGCCCCACAACGACGACACGTTCGACGACGACGCCGCGTCACCGGTGGGCCGGTTCTCAAGGGAGAGTGACGAGAGGGCGTCCACTGCGCGCACCACCGATTCGCGTCCGTCGCTCGGCGCGAGGTCGACCAGAGCCGCCTTGCGCAACAGTTTGGTGTACAGCACCAGGGCCGGCAGCTGCCAGGCAATCCCGTCCGTAAAGCTGTCACGTCCCTTCTCGTCGCGTTTGAGTACTTCCCAGCGCGCCGCGACTTCATTTGCGTCACGCACGGTCACGTCGCCAAAGACGTGCGGATGTCGACCGGTCAACTTGGTTCGCACGCCGTCGGCGATCGTGGCCAAATTGAAGAGGCCCTCTTCGTCGCCCAACTCGGCGTGAAAGACAATTTGAAAGAGCAGATCACCCAGCTCCTCTTCGAGGTGCGCGGTCGTGGCCTCGGAGGGTTCGCCTTCGATTGCGGCCAACGCGTCGAGCGTTTCGTAGGCCTCTTCGAGCAGATGACGCGCCAACGAATCATGCGTTTGCTCCTGGTCCCAGGGGCAGTCGCGACGAAGACGCCGCATGAACGAGACCAGGTCGTCCATGGCCTCGCCGGGCGTCCGCAAGCCCTCGATCCACATCGACGTGAGATGGTCGACGTCTTCGTACTGGACGAGTTGGTCCGCACGTAGGTCGGTAATGTGTTGGTCGGGCAGTCCCAAGTGATGCAGGATCGTCACGACCGTGTCGGGCGCCATTCGGTCGGCCAAGGAGGCGAGCACTTCCCTGGAGTAGGCCTGGAGTACCAGCAGTGGACCGGGGCCGCGAAGCGGCTCAATTGATCCAAGCGCGTCGATGACCCGCAACCCGCTCGACATGGGGTCGCGCCCCAGCGCGGCGCACGCGAGATCGATCACCGACACGGCCGGCTCGCACACCGTCGTCACGTCGTGGCGCAGGCGCAACAGTTCGACGGTTCGTTCGGCGACGACCGGTGAACCCGGTACGGCGTACACCACTTCGGAGGTCGGCGACCCCTGCGCGAGGGCGACGAGGTCGTCACAGATGGCCTGGTAGAGCACGTCGAAGGACTCGGCGCTCTCGTACCACTCGTCGTAACTGAGCACGTCGATGAACGGGGACGCGGCCGGATGGACGCGCGTGCGCAGTCGCACCACCGGTGCGTCACGCAGCAGCTCGAGGGTTCGTTGTGTGAGCAGTTGCGCGTCGCTCGGGCCGAGTCCCACGACCCGTACGACCGGGCTCACTTATAGGTCGAGGCGCTCGCGCTCGTGAGCGCCTTGATCATGGACGTCGTGCCGACGTCCGCCGTGGCGGGAAGGCCGGGCGCGAACGCCGCGGGACCGGTGGTGTTGAGACCCCAACGGCCGAAGGCCGGATCGACCGAGATGGCCGAAAAGGTGAGAATCTTCGCTTTCACGGTGTTGGCCGAACTCGCGTTGGACGTTTCGAGGTCCGAAAGAATCGAACGTTCGGCCGCAACGAACGGCGTCACCGTGCGCTTGGTGGGGGCGACGAAGAGCGCGTAGGTCGAACCGTTGTACGAGATGTACTGGGGCGTCTTCGGGAACTTGTGCAGTGCCGTCGTCAGGGTATCGGCGCGCACGCCCGAATAGGACGTGCTGGTCGGGGCGAAGCAGCCGTAAGCGCCCCCCTTTTGACCGGAGGGATCGGCGGAGTACCGCTTAGCCAGCGCGGCCACGCTGAGTCCGGTCCCCTCGGCCTTTTGGAAGACCGTGACCCGCGTCGGGGCGACCAGCGCAATGCTCACGCAGATGGAGTCGTAGTTGGACTTATGCGCGGCGTAGTACGCCTTCATCGAGGCGACGGTGAGCGGGACTGTTGACTTCAAGGTCCCTACGATTCGTAACGAGGCCGCCTGGGCCGCGATTTCGAACGCGCGCATCTCGCTCGGCATGGCGGCGAGCGCCATGGCCGACGTGCCGGGACAGGTGTACTGCGCACCCGATTGGGCCACGCGGCTCTGGTCCGCTTGGGTCAGTTCGCTCAACAGCGAGGTCTTCGCCGCGACCAGGTCCTGGGCACTCGGGTGATATCCCAACGCCGTGTTGGCGTACTGCAGCAGGGCCAAACCTTCGATGCGCAGGTTCGCCCACACGGCCGCGCCACTCGTTGGCACCGAGGCGCCGCCGGCGCTCGCGGTGTACGCGGCGGGAGCGAGCGCGGAGATGAAACAGTCGAGGGTGGGGACCGCGCTGATGGTGCTCAGTTCCGCGCGAAAGGTGGAACTGGTGACCGTCGTGCCGTTGACCGAAAGGCCGGTCGACGGACTGGTCGCTCCGTAGATGGTGGCCCCCACAAGAGCAACAATCAACAGAGCTACGAGGAGGCGCACCCCTTCATGCTACCGAGTCACGCGTTGGCCACTTCTACGGCGACGAGCGACGCCAAGAGGTCGAGGAGGGCGCGAGGCGTCGCCGCTTCGGGGGCCACTTCGAGACGTAGTTCCTTCGTGTCCTCGTCGTAGGAGCGAGATCCCAAGGTCCGCCGGGCGCGCATCTGTTGACTGAGCGATAGTTCGAGTGGTCCCATCTTCACGACCGGGCGCGAGCGGATACCGACGCGAGCCGGTAACACTACCAAGGAGCGCACGTCGTGCGCGAGACAGGCCAAGCGGAGTTCCGACAACTCCAACAGCCCGAGCGCCGGCGCGGGGAGCGGCCCGTAGCGGTCAAGCCACTCGTCGCGTAGATCGCCCAACTCCTCGATGGTCGTCACGCCCGCCAGCCGACGGTAAGCCTCCAGTCGAGCGTCGTCGGCTTCCACGTACGTCTTGGGCAGGTGCGCTTCACCGGGCACGTCCAGGGTGATGGGTGCGACGTCGGGTACGACGAAGCCCTTGGCGTCGGCGACCGCCTCGGCCACCAGTTGGACGTACAGGTCGTAGCCCACGGCCGCCACGGGACCGGACTGATCGTGGCCGAGGAGATTGCCCGCCCCACGAATTTCCAGGTCACGCATGGCGATCTTGAAGCCACTGCCGAGCGCCGTGTTGTCCCCGATAGTTCGAAGGCGCTCGTAGGCCGTCTCGGAGAGCACTTGATTCTCGGGGTGAAAGAGATAGGCGTAGGCCCGTTGGCCACTCCGTCCGACGCGCCCGCGCAGTTGGTGCAACTGTCCGAGACCGAGTCGCTCGGCCCGGTCGACAATCAGCGTGTTGACCGACGGCAGGTCGATGCCCGATTCAACGATCGTCGTGCAGACCAGCACGTCGAAACGGCCCTCCCAGAAGTCGATCATCACGCGTTCGAGGGCCCCTTCGTCCATTTGGCCGTGGGCAATGGCAATACGCGCGTCGGGCACCAGCTGGCCGAGGCGACGCGCGACTTGGTCAATGTCGGCGACCCGGTTGTGCACGAAGAAGACCTGACCTTCGCGCAACAGTTCGCGTCGTAGCGCTTCGACCACGGCCGGCTCGTTGTACTCGCCCACGTGGGTGAGGATGGGGCGCCGATCGGCCGGTGGCGTGGTGATCATGGAGAGATCGCGGATCCCCACGAACGCCATCTCGAGCGTGCGCGGTATGGGACTGGCCGAAAGGGTCAACACGTCCACCCCGAGCGACCTCGACTTGATGGCTTCCTTGTGCGTCACGCCAAATCGTTGTTCTTCGTCGACCACGAGCAGGCCGAGATCCTTGAAACCAACGTTGTCCGACAACAGCCGGTGCGTCCCGACGACCACGTCGACCGTGCCATCTTTGAGACCGGCCAACGTTTCGTTCATCTCGGTGTCGTCAACGAAGCGACTGAGTAGCGCCACCTTCAAGGGGAAGCCGGCGAAGCGATCGGTGATCAGTGCGAAGTGCTGGCTCGCGAGCAGTGTGGTGGGCACGAGTACGGCCGCCTGTTTGCCGTCCTGCACCGCTTTAAAGACCGCGCGAATCGCGATCTCGGTTTTCCCGAAACCGACGTCGGCGCAGACGAGTCGGTCCATGGGCCGCTCACGCTCCATGTCGGCCTTCACGTCGTCAATGGCTTGGGCCTGGTCGGCGGTCAAGGTGAAGGGAAAGAGGTCTTCCATCTCGCGTTGCCACTGCGTGTCGGGCGAATAGGCGTGTCCGACCGCGACCGTGCGTTGGCGGTAGAGGTCGACCAGCTCTTGGGCGACGAGGAACGCGGCGGCGCGGGCTTTGGCTCGCGTCTTTTGCCATTCGGCCCCGCCCATGCGCGACAGCGCAGGATGGTCGCCCCCGGAGTACGGGGTGAGGGCGTCGATCATCTCGGTCGGCCAATAGCTGCGACCGTCCTTGAACTCGAGTATCAGATAGTCGCGCGTCGTGCCATTAATGGCTCGGGTGGTGGTGCCGGAGAATTTGGCGACCCCGTGCTGGCGGTGCACGACGAAACTGCCCACGGCCAGGTCGTCGAAGAAACCGTCGACGTTGCGCGCCCTCGTGCGCACGGCGCGATGCACCGTGCGACGACCGGTGATGTCGTTTTCGCTCCACACGACGATCTCGGGGTCATCGGCGCTGAAGCCCGAGGCGAGGGAACTCTCGAGCACCGTGATGCGTACGTCGAGCACGGCGTCGGGATCAACCGAGACGCTTAGACCCTCACCGCGCAGTTGTTCGGCCATCCGCTCAACGGCGGCGGGATTGGAGGTGAGTACGACGCCGCGCCGCTGCGGGCTCCAACCACGAACGTGGGAGGCAATGCGCGCCGCGTCGCCCTGGACGGGGGGCGGCGAGGTGAGATTGAGGGCGTCGGCTTCGCGCGCCACGGCCGCGTCCAGGGCCACGTCGATGCGCCCACCCACGACCTCGGACCAGCCTCGGTGCAGCAGGGGAATCTCCGCGGTGGCCTTCCAGGTGGCGGCCACGGCGTTGGTGAGTTCGCGCTCTTCGTCGAGCAAATCGTCCAACCGTCGGCGCACGCGGTCCGGCTCGACCACGAGGACGCTCGCCCCCTCGGCCTCGTCGAGCAGCGTGCGCGGTTCGGTGACGAAGAGCGGCATCCAGCCTTCCATGCCGTCGAAGATGTGACCGAGCGCCAGTCGGTCAAATGTCGCGCGACCCCACGCGGCGTCGTGCACCAGTGCTTCGGCGCGCTGGCGGGCGTCGACGCCCATGATCCACTCGCGCGCCGGCACGATCAGTGTGCGCGCAAGGTCGTGCAGTGAACGTTGATTGGCGATATCGAAGGTGGTGAGACGGTCTACCTCGTCGCCGAAAAAGTCGATGCGTACGGGCTCGTTTCCTTGCGCCGGCCACACGTCGACGATGCCGCCGCGCACGGCAAACTCCGCGCGGTGTTCGACGAGGTTTTCCCGGCGATAGCCCGTGTGGGCCAACTCGCCCAGCAACGTGTCGCGGTCCAGTTCGGCACCTCGCACGACCACCAGCGGGGGGCGCGCGCCGTGGGGAGGGAGGACCTGGGAGAGGGAACGCGCCGACGCGACGAGCACGTGCGGGGCGTCGCCCTCGGCGATTCGCCACCGCAGAAGAGTGCGAAGCGCCATGGACTGCGTGTCGGGGCTGACGCGTTCCAAGGGATGCGTATCCCAGCCTGGCCACAGCACGACGTCGTCGTCGCGCCCGAGCAAGGCGGCCACCGAGTCGCGAAGCACTTCGGCCTCACTGGACGTGGCCGTGACGCACACGAGGAAGGGTGTCTCGAGAGCGCACGCGGCCACCGAAAGTGGCGTGGCGTAACTACTCGGCGAGAAGGTGCCGGCGGCGTTGGCCGTTCGCACCGACGGGGCCAGACGCTCTAGAACCCGTCGCAGTCCGCGCGCCTCGCTCACGAGCGGTTGACGCGTTGTTGGGCATCCTCGAACTCGTAGTCGAGCACCATCTCAATGGCGTCGGCCGCCGCCGCGACTGCCTCGGCCAGCGCCACTTTGCGCGCTCCGGTGGGACGTTGCAGCACGTGGTCGGCCCCCTGCTCCTTCGATTTTGGTTTGCCAATCCCGATGCGTAGCCGCGAGAAATCGTTGGTTCCGAGCGTGTGGGCAATGGAACGAAGACCGTTGTGCCCCGCTAAACCGCCCCCGAGTTTCAACTGCAGGCGACCAGGTTCCAGGTCGAGCTCGTCGTGCACGATCACCAGGCGGTGCAGGTCCTTCACACTGGTTCGTCGCAGCAGGGGCGGCAAGGCCGCGCCGGACTCGTTCATGAAGGTGGTGGGCACCGCGAGAGTCACCGGACCGCGCTCGGTCGCGACGGTGGCCGAAAGGGCGCGTTGTCGACTCTCGAGGGTGAGTCGAGCGGCGCGACGTTGTGCGACGAGACGAACGGCGTCGCCTCCCACGTTGTGGCGCGATCCTTCATAGTCAGAGCCGGGATTGGCCAGTCCAACGATGAGCAGCGTGCTCGCACTCCCACGTCGGTCGGAGTCGAGAAAGCGCCGAAGCGCCACCACGGACTACTCGGCGACGTCGGTCGCGGCCGCCGCTTTGACGCCGGTGGTGCGGCCGGGGCGAGACGTCACGACCGACACCGTGGGGTCGCCGGCCGGCTCGACACCCTTGGGCAGCGTGAGCTCTTCGACGCGGATGGTGCCGCCGACCTTGAGGTCGGAGATATCCACGTCGATGTGGGTGGGAATCTGGTCGGGACGGGTGCGAACCTCAATGTTGAACATTTGCTGGTCAACTTCCCAGTCGGCGTGGCGCACTTCGACGGCGTCACCAATGATGTGGATCGGCACTTCGACGACCACCGCTTGATTGGGGTCAACCACTTGAAAGTCAATGTGGGCAACGGTGCCGCGAACGGGGTGGCGCTGAATTTCGCGCGCCATGACGAGGTACTTCTTGCCATCGGCGTCGAGTTCGATCACCGAGTTCACGCCCTGCTCACCCGACACGGCGGTGCGAAAGGACTTGGCCTCAACGGCGATGGGCAACGGGGCCACGCCTTCGCCGTAGACGACGGCCGGGATCGATCCCGCGAGACGCAAACGACGCGAGTTGGGCGAACCCTGGGCGCGGGTGGTGGTCGCGTGCAAAGTGGCGTGAGACATGGATACTCCTCTGACGAGCGGATGGGCACCCCAAGCAGGCGCGCACAGGAGAAAGAGTCTAGCCGCTTGACCACGACAGCCCCTTTTGCCTACAGGAGGTTCTCGCCGCCGAAGATATCCGAGACCGAGGCATCCTCGAATATGGCCGAAATCGCGTTGGCGATGATGGTCGCGACCGAAAGAATTTCCAGATTTTCGAATCGTCGCTCGGGGCCGAGCGGCAGCGTGTCGGTGACGATGACGCGACTAATGGGCGCGTTGAAGAGTCGATCGACCGCCGGTGGCGAGAAGACCGCGTGGGTCGCCATCACCCAGATGTCTTCGGCCCCGCGGGCCTTGAGCAGGTCGCAGGCCGCCACGATCGTGCCGGCCGTGTCGATCATGTCGTCGATGAGGACGCAATGTCGACCGTTCACTTCACCCACGATGTGGCGGGCTTCGGCGATGTTGGCGGTGCCGCGGGGTCGAGTCTTGTGGACGAGGGCGAGGTCGCAGCCCAGGTGCTGGGCGTAGCGCTCGGCGACCTTCACGCGACCGGCGTCGGGCGCCACCACCACGAGGTCGTGGGGATTTTGTGCGTGGCGGTACAGGTACTCCTCGAAGACCGGAGCCGCCACGAGGTGATCGACGGGGATATCGAAGAAACCCTGAATTTGGCCGGAGTGAAAGTCGACCGACAGGACACGGCTGGCCCCGGCGGTGACCAGCATGTCGGCGACCAGTTTGGCGCTAATGGGCTCGCGCCCGGCCGATTTGCGGTCTTGGCGGGCGTAGCCGTAATTGGGGATGACCGCGGTAATGCTCTTGGCCGAGGCCCGTTTGGCCGCGTCGATCATGATGAGTTGCTCCATGATGGCGTCGTTGACGGGCGTGGCGTGCGTTTGCACGATGAAGACGTGCGCACCACGGATTGATTCGTCGAACCGGCAGTGGATCTCGCCGTCGGCGAACTCTCGCAGATTGGCTTCGGTGAGCTTCACGCCGAGTTTGTCGGCGATGTCCTCGGCCAACACCGGGTGACTGCGCCCCGACACGATGACCAGTCGGCGTTTGGCGAGTGTTTCCACGGCGCCAGCGTACAGGGTGGGGCGTGGCTAGTCAGTGGCTCCGAAAGTCGAAGGGCGCCACGACTTCGCCGGCAGCGACTTCGGCGCCCGGCGCGAGCACCACGAACGAGGCCACCCGAGCCTCGGCCCCAATACGCGCGCTCGTCGCCTCCACGGTCGCCACTTCAGCGAACTCGCCGACGACCACATCGTTGAGGACCGCGTTGGGACCAATCCGAGCCCCTCGCTCGATGACGCAGTGACCCTTCAACACGGTGCCGGGTAACAGCGACACCTCGGGCGCCAGTTCGACATCGGCGTCGATGTAGGTGTTCAATGGACTCCAGATGATGACGCCTCGATGCAACCAGCGTTCGTTGATCCGTCCGCGTAGCACCGCCTCGGCCCCGGCCAGCTGCACCAGGTCATTCACTCCGGCCGCTTCGCTGCGGTCTTCCAGCAGCGTGGCCCGGGTGACGTGCCCGGCCTCGTGCAACACGGCGATGAGGTCGGTCAGGTAGTACTCGTGCTTGGCGTTTTGACGACCGACGCGACGAAGGGCCGGACCCAGGAGACTCGCGCGCACCACCATGATGGACGTATTGATCTCGGTTATGAGTCGTTCCTCGGCCGTGGCGTCGCGCTCTTCGACGATGCGCGCGATGGTGCCGTTCTTGGCGTGCACGATACGTCCGTAGCCCGAAGGGTCGTCCACCACGGCGGTCAAGACGGTGAGCGCGGCATCGCTCTCGCGATGTTCGTGGAGTAGTCGCGCGACCGTGCTCGGTCGGAGCAGAGGCGTGTCGCCCGGCATGATGAGGACATCACCGTCGCTCGCGCCCAGTTCGTCGGTAATCGTGGGCAACGCGACCGAGACGGCGTGACCGGTGCCCAACTGCTCACTCTGCTCGACGAACATTAGATGCACGTCGGCGCGTGCTCGTTCGGTCAACGCCTTCTCGACCCACGTCGCACCGTGACCAACCACCACCACGGTGGCGCGCACGTCCTCTTGGGCGGCGGCATCTAACACGTAGAGCACCATCGGACGGCCGCAAAGGTGATGCAGGGGCTTGGGGCGCGACGACCGCATCCGGGTGCCTTCACCCGCCGCCAGGACGACTACACAGGTGGGACGACTCACTCCTCCATCTTTATCATTTCTTGTCTACGATTCCACCCGTGAGCGACTTCCCCTACGACGAGTTCTCGTACTTCCACGAAAATTTGGGCGAATGGAATCTCGTGGTGCCCGCGCCCCAAGTCCGACGGTTTCACGTCACGGTCGACGGCCTGCGCCAGTTAAGTGGACTGCGCTGGGGCGACGGCCCGCCAGAACTGGTCCTCCTGCACGGCGGGGCACAGAACGCCCACACCTTCGACACGGTCGCCCTCGCGCTGCAGCGACCCCTCATCGCTCTCGACTTGCCCGGTCACGGCCACTCCGATCCTTCAATCTATCCCCCGTCGGCGATCCAGAGCCACGCCCTCGACGTGATCCGGGCCCTCGAACAACTCATTGATTCTCCCCGGCCCCTGGTCGGCATGTCCCTCGGAGGCTTGACGGCGCTGCTCGTCGCGCACGATCGCCCCGACCTAGTGACGTCGCTGGTCCTGATTGACATCACTCCGGGCGTCAATCAACAAAAGGCTCACCACATCACCGACTTCGTAAACGGGCCAAAATCCTTCGACGACTTCGACCAGTTGTTGGCGCGCACAATCGAACACAACCCGACGCGAAGCGTCGCCTCTCTTCGCCGAGGCATTCTGCACAACGCCTTGCAGCGAAGCGACGGCACGTGGGTCTGGCGCCACCAGCAGCACGGCGCGTCGGCGCTCGAGGCGCCCGACGCGGGCGATCTCTGGGCCAAGCTCGGCGAACTCTCGATGCCGGTCACGCTGCTTCGCGCCATGGGGACCGGCTCGGTCGTCGACGACGACGACGAGGCGGAGTTCGTCAAGCGACTGGCGAATGCCGTGGTCGTCCACGTAGAGGACTCGGGCCACTCGGTCCAAGGGGACCAACCGCTGGAGCTAGCGGCGCTGCTCGCGCGCTACTGCGTTTAGTGGCTGGCGGGGGAGGGCTCGAACCTCCAACCTACGGATTCAAAGTCCGTCGTTCTGCCTATTGAACTACCCGCCACTACCGGTATTCTGGCAATCTTCGGACATTCTTAACGAATGCCCGAAGTTGCATTACACCAACCAGCAACACTAGAGCCTGTACCACTCATCTGAGAAAGCCACGCCGTGACCTCCGCCACCACTCCCACGTCCTACATCGCGATCGTCGACGACGACGCGGCCATCCGTACGGCGCTCGGGCGAGCTCTTCGGATGGAGAACTACGACGTAGAACTGTTCGAAGACGGCGTCAGCGCGCTGAAGTCGATCCAGCTGCGCGCTCCCGACGCCATCGTGCTCGACCTCCAACTGCCCGACATCGACGGGTTGGAAATATGTCGACGTATCCGCCGGTCGGGCGATTCCACGCCGATTCTCATGCTCACCGCGCGTGACGCGGTCAACGACCGGGTGGCCGGACTCGACGTGGGCGCCGACGACTACTTGGTCAAACCCTTCGACCTCGCCGAACTCCTTGCGCGACTACGGGCCTTGCTTCGTCGTCACCACGTGGGCGACGGCGACGGTGCGGTCCTTCGTTTTGAGGACCTCACCCTTAATCCCCAGACCCGCGAAGTCTTTCGAGGCAGCCGCTCCGTGGAGCTGACGAAGATCGAATTTGACCTCCTGGAACTCTTCTTGCACCACCCACGACAAGTGCTCACCCGCGATCAGATCCTCGATCTCGTGTGGGGCTACAACTTCGACTCGGGTACGAACTCGCTGGCCGTCTACATCGGCTACCTGCGGCGCAAGCTCGAAGAGGCCGACGAAAGCCGACTGATTCAAACGGTGCGCGGTGTAGGTTACGCCCTTCGCACCACGTGACCTTTCGCTCGCGCGTCATCACCGCCACGGTGGCCGCGGCCGCCATCGCCGTTGTCCTCGCTTGCTTCGCCTCGTTCGTGACCACGCGCAACTCGCTGATCCACTCCGTCGACGTGTCCCTCGGCACCGAGGCCACCCAGATCATTCAGCATCAGGGATTCGATCTACGCATCGGTGCCTACCTGATCGGGCCGACCGGCCCCACGGACCCCGCGTCCAGTCTCCCCATTGACTCGACGATTCGCACCGTCGCCATGGGCAAGAGCGCCGAAGTCTTTCGCTCGGTGACCATCCACGACCAAGATTTTCGCGAACTGATCGTGCCCATCTCCGCCGGCGACATCGTGGGGTGCCCCCAGGGCGCGTGCCAGATGAAGACGTCGGCCGCACTGGTGTTGGTCGTGCCCATCGCCGGACAGACCAACGAACTCCGCAGCCTCGTGCGGACCCTGTTGCTGGTGGCGGTCGGTGGTTTGTTGCTGGCGCTGGCCCTCGGGCTGTTCCTCGCGCGCGCGGCACTTCGACCACTCGAGGAAGTGACCAACGAGATTGAGTCCGTGGCGCAAACCAATGACCTCGGTTACCGGCTCAACGAAGGCGACGCCGACGAGCTGGGCCGACTTCGCCGCGTCTTTAACCGATTGCTCAGTACCGTCGAAAGCAGCCAGACGTTGCAACGACAGTTGGTCCTCGACGCCAGTCACGAACTGCGCACTCCCCTCACCTCGCTTCGCACCAACGCCCAAGTGCTCTCTCGCGCGCAAGAACTGAGCCCCGAGGACCTTCGACTCCTCACCGGCGACATGGTGACCCAAGTCGATGAATTGGCGACGTTGGTCACCGACCTCGGCGAACTCGCCCGCGGTGAGCGAAGCGAGGGTGAGATCGAATCACTGCGACTTGACGAATGCGTCGACGAGTGCGTGGACACCGCGCGCACCTACGCGCGGATCAAGGACATCAAGCTCGACGCTGACGTCGAAGTCTCAACCGTCCTCGGTCGTCGCGACCGTCTAGTGCGCGCCGTCTCGAACCTGTTGACCAACGCGGTGAAATTCACCCCCCACGGCGGGCGCATCAAGGTCATCTCGCGCACCGGTTCGGTGAGCGTCAGCGACAGCGGACCGGGGATCAACGAGGCCGACCTCGCATTTATCTTCGATCGGTTCTGGCGTTCCTCGTCGGCTCGAGCTCTACCCGGTTCCGGCCTCGGACTTTCCATCGTGGCGCAGGTGGTCGCGGAACTCGGTGGCACCGTGCACGTGGACCGCGATCCGGAACTGGGCGGTGCGCGCTTCACGATTTCATTACCAAGTGATGACAATTCGTAAATCTGGCACAACGGTCCCCCAATTCTGCCGGGTTTCTTATCGAGCCTCTGTCCTGGTCTTAGCAGTGAATGGAAGACTTTGAGGACAAGGAGACCTCATGACACCGAAACAGCGCACCCCCCAACAGCGAGACAAGCGTTTTGCGCGAGTTCGACGCTTGACCCAACTCGTGGTGATGGGCTCGGCCGCCTCCTCGGCCGTCCTAGTGGGCTTCGCCGCCAACGCGCCCAAAGTGGTCGCCTCTGGTTCGGGTACGACGACCACCATTCCCGCGACAACCACGACCACGAGTTCTCCCTCGTCGGACGATTCCACGCCCACCACGGTGCGTCCGACCACGCCAACCACGGTCCATTCGACCACTCCGACCACGACCTACGTGGCGCCCACGACGGCCCCGGTGACGACGACGACCGTGTGTACGTCCACGCCGTCCGGCCAGGTCACCTGCCATTAGGGCGCCAATGAACTTCGAGATCTGGGGACTGAGCGGCTCTCTCACTACGCAGCGTGAAGAACAGATGGCGTTCGCCGAAGAGCGACTCTGGCACTGGATCGAACTCATTGACGCCGCCTGCAATCGCTTCCGCCCCGACTCCGAACTCTCTCGAGTGAACGCCATGCGCGGGGCGACGGTCGTCGTCAGTCCCACCTTCGAGCGAGCGCTCGAAAGCGCGCTGCGCGCGGCCCAGATGACCCAGGGGCTGTGTGACCCAACGATCCTGCCGGCATTGGTGGCGCTCGGCTACGACCGCGACTACGACCAAGTCGCCGTGCGTGACGACATCGAAGCCCGTGCACCCGTCGCCGCACCCGGTACGTTGGCGATCCACCTCGACCGCGAACGCCATACGCTTCGGCTTGATGACGAGTGTCAAATCGATCTGGGCGCGAGCGCGAAGGCCCTCGTCGCCGATCTGGTGGCCGAGGACGTCGCGCCCAGTGGCGGCGTAGTCGTGGAGCTCGGCGGTGACGTGGCGGTGCGCGGCAGCGGCCCCGAAGGGCCGTGGGCCATCGCGATAAGTGACTCCTTGACCATCACCGGGCGCGAACCGAGGATCTCCCTGCGCCACGGCGGTATCGCCACCTCGTCGTCGGCGACTCGAACCTGGACGGTCAACGGTGAGGTGGTCAACCACGTCATCGATCCGCGCACCGGCACCTACGCCCGGGGCATCTACACGACGGCGTCGGTGTCGGCCGGTGACTGCGTGACCGCCAACGCCTTCGCTACGGCCGCCCTGCTGTGGGACGACGCCGTGTACCACGTGGCCCAGGCCGGATGGTCCGCTCGCCTGGTTCGCACCGACGGCTCCGTGGAGTTCGTTGGCGGTTGGCCCAGTGACGACGAGGCGCGGTGATCGGCCTCACCTCTCCCTATCTCTGGTACGCCACGAGGGCCACGGGCATCGTGACGCTCGTCCTCTTCACCCTCGTGGTGTCGCTTGGTACCTTCGTCGCCAATCGGATCGGTGGCACCTACGTCGGTCGCTTCGAGCTCAACGAACTACATCGGTCGATCTCCATGGTGGCCGTGGTGTTTCTCGCCTTCCACGTGGTCACGACCGTGGTCGACAGCTACGTGCCGACCGGCGTGTTGTCGATCGTCGTACCCATGACGTCGTCCTATAAGCGTCTCGCCATCACCTTTGGCGCGGTCGGTTTCGACCTCATCTTGGCCGTATGGATCTCGAGCCTTCTCAAAGTTCGCATCGCCAACCAATCGTGGCGCTTCATCCATTGGTTCGCCTGGTTGGCGTTCGTGGCCTCCTTCGTGCACGCCCTGCTCGCCGGCACCGACAGTCGTTCGGGCGTGGGTCTGGTCGCGGTCATTGCCTGCGCGGGGATCGTCACCGCTGCGGCCCTTTGGCGTTACTTCGGCCGACCGACGCGAGCGGCCGGGCGAACGGCCCTTTCGCCGCTCGCCGCAGTCCCCGAACAGCGACCGAGCGGCCGTTCCGCGCCGCCGAAGGCTCGGCCCGCCGCGAAGAAACGGACGCGTTGAGCATGGAATCGTCCACCCTTCCCCGGTTGTTGCGCGGCGCGACCGGACGTCCTCTCACCCTGCAACAACACGAGGTGACGTTCGCCACCACCACCCCGGTCACCAATCTCTTCGACGAACTGCAGGCGTCGGGTCTCACGGGCCGCGGCGGTGGCACGTTCGCCACGTCCAAAAAAGTGGCGTTGTTACGAAGTCAGCGCGGTCATCACAAAGTCGTAGTGGTGAACGCCATGGAAGGTGAGCCGGCCGCGCACAAAGACCAGACCCTGTTGTTCTGCAACCCTCACCTGGTGCTCGACGGGGCGGAGTACTTGGCTTCACTTATCGGGGCCA
>JANXXO010000077.1 GCA_025350565.1 Acidimicrobiaceae bacterium | reverse complement strand
CGGTGGGCCGGGCGCGCGAGACGAGGTCGGCTGTGGAGGAAAGAATTCGTGAGCAACACTGGTGTCGCCTCGCAAATACTCCGGTAGCGTGCAAGGGTGAATTTTTCTGGCTTGCCAATTGCTCCTGCCGCCTCGGACCGTAACCGGACCCGGCAGGCGAAGCACATGCGTGTGGACTGTCAACGATGACGAAGAACTCTCAGTCCAAGGGCCAAAACGCGCGTGGAGGCCGTCCAAGCAAAACGCAGGCACTTCGCACCGCGCTGGTGCGGCTCCTCGAAGCGTTCGTGGTCGGCTTGATTGCGGGCATTGTGGTCTCGTTCTTTGGTCCTTGGGCGCTCGCGGTGCTCGTGGGATGGGACGTCTCGTCACTCATTTTCCTCGTCGGCATATGGATGATCATTTGGCCCATGGAGGCCGACGCGACCTCAAAACATTCGCAAACGGCCGACCCGAGCCGAGTCTTAGCTGACGCCGCGGTGGTAACGGCGGCGGTTGCGAGTTTGGGTGGCGTGGGCTTCATTTTGCTCAAGGCAGCGCACTCCACCGGTGGCTCTAAGGTCTTCTTTCTGGTGGTTGGCATCGCTAGCGTGATCTTTGCGTGGGCCGCGGTGCACTCTGTTTTTACGTTGCGTTACGCCGCCGCATATTACAAAGAGCCGGCAGGTGGAATTGATTACAACCAAGATGAACCTCCGCGTTACACGGATTTCGCGTATCTCGCTTTCACTATCGGCATGACGTTTCAAGTGTCGGATACCAACTTGAAGAGGGACGACGTCCGGCGACTCGCATTGAAACACGCTCTTCTGTCGTACCTCTTTGGCGCCGTAATCATCGGCCTCGTCATAAATGTGGTGAGCAGCCTGCTGCAGTGAGATAGGCGCAGTCACTACGTGAGAACGTTGTTTCTTCACTATTACTACAGAAACTGTGGTATCAATAGAGCCAACTGCGTAGAAATTGTCGATGTGGAGGGCTCTCGGTGAGTGACATGGAATTCTCAAACTCGACAGTTCCCTCGGCGATTGGTGCGGAGGAAAACGAAATAGGGAGCCGTTTGCGTGAGGTTCGACGGGGCCAGCACCGAACACTTCGCGACGTCGCCGACGCCGCCGGGATAAGCGAAAGTTTTCTTAGTCAGGTAGAACGGGCCAAAGTAAGTGCCTCCGTCGCCACACTGCGTCGTATCGCGGTGGTGCTCGGCGTCACGGTAGGCGATCTCTTTCAAGAGACACCGACTCGCCAACCAACCGTGTTACGAGCGGAGAACCGTCCTACCCTCACCTTCGGCGTCTTTGGACGTAAGTTCCACCTACACACTGCTCCGGAGCGAGCCTTCGACAGTCTCCTCGGGGAGTTCGATCCCGGTGGTTCGACGGGCGATGAACCGTATTCGCACGGCGACTCCGAAGAGTTCATGTTGATTGTCGACGGAGCGGCGCAGTTCCAACTGGGGGGAGACAACATCTCTCTGGGTCAAAACGACTCAATTGTCTATCGCAGTAGCGTTCCCCATCGCCTCGTGGCGGATCCAGTGATGGGCGCGCGCGTGCTATGGATTACCAGCCCACCAAGTTTTTGACCACGCTTCGAAGAAAGTCCGGTGCGACCAACAGCGCTGGGCCCTCTTCACTTCACTATTACTACAGAAACTGTGGTATCAATAGATTCACTGGGGCTGGGGTGCACCCAATGGGGAGATGTCGATGAGTAGTCGCGCAACAAACGCTGCCGATTCCTCAGTTGCGGTGACTTCAGCACCGGATGTTCTGAGTACCCCACGGGAATTTGGCGAACACGCGGCCGCCGTCGTCCTCGTGAACGTGTCGAAAAGCTTTCGGGGCCCGACCGGCGACAAAACCGTAGTGCATGACCTTTCACTCCAAATCGGGGCCGGCGAGTTCTTCTCGCTCCTAGGACCATCCGGATGCGGCAAAACCACGACATTGCGAATGATTGCTGGTTTGGAACGCGTTGATGGTGGTCAGATATTTCTCGGGGGAACGGACGCAACTGAAGTGCCCTCGCACGCCCGCAACGTCAACACGGTTTTTCAAAATTACGCACTCTTCCCCCACATGAGTGTCTTTGACAATGTGGCCTACGGCCTGCGCCGCCAGCACGTCGAGAAAGTGGAGTTGCGTCGGCGAGTCGGCGAAGCCCTCAATCTAGTGCATATGGACAATTTTGTGATGCACCGACCGCGCCAACTGTCGGGGGGCCAACAACAACGCATCGCCCTCGCTCGTTCAATCGTGACGAGGCCATCGGTGCTCTTGCTTGACGAACCACTGGCCGCGCTCGATCTGAAATTGCGCGAGTCCATGCAGGAAGAACTGAAGCGCCTGCAGCGTGAACTCAAACTCACCTTCGTTTTCGTTACGCACGACCAAGCTGAGGCTTTCGCCATGTCGGACCGGGTCGCGGTAATGGAAGGCGGCACCCTCGTCCAAGTGGGAACGCCTGAAGAGCTCTACCTTCGCCCGGCCACCCGCTTCGTCACGACGTTCGTGGGCAGAGCCAATTTCATTCCGGCCAGCTTGGTAGAAGGCACCGCCACGTCGCGACCCGATGACGTCGCGTCGCGACAGTTGAGTGAAACCCTCGGCGCCGACGCCCCGTCCGGCACCGAAGCCTCGGTGTTTGTGCGGCCCGAGCGGCTGCAACTCCGAGTGGGTGACTTCGCGGGTATCGAAGGTCCTCGGGTGCGAGGAACAATCACCGACAAGACGTTTTCTGGCGCCCAGACCGTTGTTCGCGTGCGAGTTCGCGAGCACGTCGAACTGACGGTGACGTGTGACAGCGCCTCAATCGAAGCGCGCGAGGCCGCCGTCGGAGCGGAGGCGGTTGTGACCTGGCTACCGTCAGACGCCACGTTGTTGGACCGGTGACGACGAATGCGCCACGGCCTATTTACCCGAAAGTCCAATCACCACAACCAATGAAGGAGAAACGATAATCATGAATCACGACACCAACGAAGAGCCCATTCGAATCCTGGCGCCCCAAGGTCATCCATTGACTCGACGAAGCTTCATGGGGCTCGCGGCCGTCGGAGCTGGCGCGTTCGCGATGCTTGACTCCACCGCGGCGTTCGCCAAGGACTCCCTCGGAACCCTGGAGTCGGCCGCACGAAAAAGCATGAAGGCGGCCGGTAAGACCACGAACAATCTCTATCTCTACACCTGGGGCCAGTACGACAATCCAACAACCTTCACTGCTTGGAAGAACGCCACCGGCTTCGCCGTGCAAATCGGTAGTTACAACTCCAACGAGGCGTTGATCGCCAAATTGGAGTTGGCGAAGGGTACGGCCGGTTACGACATCATCGTTCCCACCGGCGGTTACGTACCCGAGATGGTGGCCAAGGGTCTGATGTTGCCACTCGACAAGTCCAAACTCCCCAACTTCAAGAATTTGGACCCGAAGCTGCTGAACTTCCCCTGGGACCGGGGTAACAGGTACACCATCCCCAAGGACTTCGGCACGACGGGTTACATCTACGACAAGACCGTCATTACTCGAAAGATGCGTACCTGGCAGGACTTTGCCGACGCGGCGGCGTTGCCCCAGGTTTCGGGTCGCGTATCGGTGTTGGACGACCCCGACGACGTGATCGGCATCGCGCTGTGGAACGCCGGCGTCGACTGGAATACCCTGAGCACCACCAAACTAAAGGCCGCGAACCGTTGGCTCATTAAGCACCTCGCGCCGCACGTGAAGAGCTTCGACTCGTACCCAGGCGGGACGGGCGGCTTGGTCGGCGGTTCCTACGTACTGTCGCAGGCCTGGAACGGCGACGCCCGTCAAGCGATGGAGAAATTTCCGAAGCGCTTCGAGTGGGTTGTCCCTTATCCCACGACGGAAATCTGGGTCGACAACTGGGCCCTGGCGAAGGGCGCCAAGAACGTCGACACGGCCCACGCCTTCCTCAACTACATCCTCGATCCAACGGTGTCGGCCAACGAAATGCAGTACACCGGTTACAACACGGCCGTGCTCAACGTGCAGAACTCCCTACCCAAGAATCTGCCCCAAGCGGATGTGGTCTTCTTGACGGCGGCCCAACGCGCGCGGATGGTGTCCTACGTTGTGAATAGTTCGTACAATTTGCGCACGCAACTGTACGACGACTTCAAGGCCGCTGCTGCCGGGTAGACACATGAAGCGATCGAGTGGACGTCATGGCGAGTAGGTGCGCGTGTTAGGACGCGGCATGCGAAGTTTCGTAGGGTTGACCTACGTCTGGTTCGCCCTGTGGTTCGTGGCGCCCGCGGGCATCATGATGCTCTACGCGTTCGGGCACACGGCCGCCATCAACCAGCAGGG
>JANXXO010000050.1 GCA_025350565.1 Acidimicrobiaceae bacterium | reverse complement strand
GTGTCGACGAGCGACTGGGTGACGGCGGCCGAAACGGCCGAATGCGTGCTGGCCCTGGACGCGCTCGGTCGCACCAGTCAGGCCCTCGACCTCTTCAGCTTCACGAGACGCCACCGTCGTGAGGATGGTGCCTACTGGACGGGGATTGCCT
Source organism: Acidimicrobiaceae bacterium (assembly GCA_025350565.1). Lineage (GTDB taxonomy): Bacteria > Actinomycetota > Acidimicrobiia > Acidimicrobiales > RAAP-2 > RAAP-2. The sequence goes on along the minus strand of JANXXO010000050.1, from coordinate 15,024 downwards.
ACCCCAGTGAAGTGACCTTCCCCGACCGCGAGACGACGTCGTATACCTCGGCGGCGATCATCTTGGCCGCCGATGCCCTCACGTCATCGTCCAACGCCGCGCGACTCTTCCGCCACGACTCAATGCCCCAGCCCCTGGACCTGCCCGAGCCGGGATGTCCGCTCCTTCGTTAGCCCACGCGGCGAAGGACCCGTAGCGACCCGGTGGCCGAGTAATCCACGAACTCTTCACTGGCGAGCGCCGCAAGGTAGATCTCGTACGGCGCCCGACCGCCGTCGCTCGGATCGGCGAAGACATCGTGGATGAGCAGTAGTCCTCCCACCGTCACCTTGGGGCTCCACGCCTCGTAGTCGGCCACCGCCACGTCGCGGGCGTGCCCGCCGTCAATGAACACCAGGTCGAGCGGCTGGGAAAAATGTGGGGCGATCACCGTGGAAGGTCCGACTAGTCCGATGACCGTCGCTTCGAGGCCGGCCCCGGCGATCGTTCGTTGCCAGGTGGGCAAGGTATTGAGCCGTCCGTCGGTGGGGTCGACGAGAGAGGGGTCGAAGTGCTCCCAACCCTCTTGATTCTCTTCACTGCCGTGGTGGTGGTCGAGCGAATAGAGCAGACCACTCGTCCTTTGGGCCGCCGCGCCGAGATAGACCGCCGACTTGCCGCACCACGCACCGATCTCCAGCCAGGTACCGCGGGGGCAACGCTCACCGAGGGCGCGCGCCGTCTCGTACAGGGCCAGCCCCTCGTCGCGGGGCATGAATCCTTTGACGGTCTCGGCGAAGGCGAGGAGCTCGCCCGCGCGCCTCACGCGGTCGCTAACGAGACGAGCGTCCAGATACCGAGACCGGCGAAGACCACGCCACCGAATCGGCGAATCCACTCCAAGGGCACCACGCGCTGGAGGGCCTTTCCTCCGTACGCAGCGAGGATCGAGACCGCGATCAACGCGAGCGACGAGGCCACGAAAACTTCGAGGGGTTGATGGAGTTTGGCCTCCAAGTTGGCCGCTTGAATCTGAGTGAGGTCCCCGAACTCGCCGATGAAGAGGACTACGAAGGCCGTAGTGATCTCTTTCCAACGCGTGCCTTTCTGTTCCAGCGCGGCTTCTCGGGCGCCCTTCTTCTCTTCGTCCGATTCGGGCACGAACAAGAGATAGGCCGCACCGCCGAGGAACAACAGTCCGACGATGAGGTCTTTCCAGTGGGCCGGAAAGAAGGTCAGCAGAGAGCCGGCTCCCACGGCGAGGCCCATCTGCAACGTCAGCGCGACCGACCCACCGATAACGATCATCAACGGGCGCGCCTTCGTGGCCATGATGACCGTCGCGATGAAGGTCTTGTCCGGCAGTTCGAGGACGAACATCACGGCGAAGATGCCGAGGAACGCCCCGATGGTCACGGTCTAGATCTGGTCGCGCATAGCCGAGGCGAACGTGAGACCCACGCGCATCCGCTCGATGGACTGCTCCACCGACTTCTGTTCGCCCCCGAGCGAGTGTTCCCGGTGGAACTTCTCGACCTCGTCAGCAAAGGCCGGGTCGTTGATGAACGTACGCACGCCATAGGTCATGTAGGACAGCGTGTTCATCGGGAACTTCTTCAGGGCCTCATCCCAGCGCGCCGTCGCGTGCTTCCATACCGAAGGACCCGACTCGACGCTGGTACTGAGTATGCCCACGACAATGGAGGCGTCCTGATTGCGCACGACGGTGAAACACTTGTCGAGGGCGTCGAGGACGACGCGCTCTTCGTTGAAGGAACCGAGGTTTCGCAAGTAGCGCTGCTCGCTTTGGGGATCGGCTGGGTTCAAGTAGCGATCGATGAAGAGTTCGTAGTCGCCCGGTCGGTCCTGAGTGGCGACGACGCGAAGAATCGACGACGCCAGGTCGCCGCTCATGCTGTTGGACTCGAATAGACGGTTGGCTTCGCCACGCACCGCCGCGTCCTCGCCAATGGTGCCGAGCGTGCCCAATACGACGGCGCGCATTTGCGGCGTCAGCTCTCCGTCCGAGGGTTTCGCATCCCATCCGAGACGGTCCCACTGCGGTTGGAAGAATTCGCGAACAGTACCGGCGAAGCGCGCGCGCTGTTCGCCATGAAGGGCGCGGTACACGAAGTTCATGGCGTTCGCCACGGTACCCCACGGCGTTGGTTCGTCGGCCAGACCGAGGGCGTTTGCGCTCGTGAGGAAGTCCTTCCAGGTAATCTGGCTGGAGAACAAGAGGGCCCAACTGTCCGAGAGCACGGTGGCGCGTTCCAGTTCGTCGAGGTCGTCCATGTTGGCGGCAAGGTCATTGAGGGCCGCGCCGACGTAGCGGGAGCGGAAGTAACCCCAACCCCCGGCGTTCACCACAACCGGCACCTCGTCACTGACGATGACGGGCTCGTCGAGGAGCAACGTCGTAGAGGCCGCTCCGCCGCGCAGCGAGCGAGTGATCACGGGAATCTTCCACGAGGAGCCAATGGAGCTCTCGGCGCGCGCCGGGCCGTAGGCGAAGGGCGACTGGGTCAGTACGCCGTCCTCGATGGTCACGATGGGGTAGCCACCTTGGAGAATCCAGGTGTTCATCACGTCACGTACCGGCTGTTGGGAGACCTCTTCGAGCGCGTCCCAGAGATCCGTGGTCTTGGTGTTGGCGTAGCTGTGTCGACGCAAATAGTGGCGGATGCCGTCGCGATAGGTGTCGGCCCCGAGGTACTGCTCGAGCATGCGCAGCACGCCGGCGCCCTTTTCGTAGGTCAGTCGGTCGAACATGCCTCGCGTGTCCTCGGGGGAGATGACCTCGTATTCGATGGGCCGCGTGGTGTGCAGTCCGTCGATGTCGAGCGCTAACTCGCGCTCGGCGCTGAAGGAGACCCACACCTTCCATTCCGGGCGAAAGGCGTCTTGACAGAGCACTTCCATGAAGGTGGCGAAGGCCTCGTTCAGCCAGATGCCCTCCCACCATTCCATGGTCACGAGGTCACCGAACCACATGTGCGCAATCTCGTGCATGACGACTTTGGCGACGCGCTTACGCTCGCCCAGCGACGCGGTCGAGGGATCGATGAGGAGGTCAGGCATCCGGTAGGTCACGCAGCCGAGGTTCTCCATGGCGCCTTGGGCGAAGTCGGGGATGGCCACCATGTCCAACTTGTCGCCCGGGTAGGGAATGTCGAAGTAGGCCGAGAAAAACCGCAAGGCGTGCGCGCCGCATTCGAGGGCGAAGGAGGTGAGGCCCTCGTTTCCCAGCGGGTACACGATGCGCAGCGGCACGCCGTCCACGTCGAGTGGCTCGGTTTCGCCGAACGGACCAACGATGAACGCGACGAGGTAGGTCGACATGATCATCGTCGGCGTGAAACTCACCGTGCGCTGGCCGTTGCCGAGGTCGGTGGTGGACGAGACGGGGGAGTTGGAGTACGCCGCTAAGTGACTCGGCACGGTCAGGTTCACTTGGTAGGTGGCCTTAAAAGCTGGCTCGTCCCAACAAGGGAAGGCGCGACGGGCGTCGGTATTTTCGAACTGCGTCGTGGCGATGGTCTGCTTCACGCCGGAGGGATCGGTGAAGGTCGAACGATAGAAGCCGTGCAACTGATCATTCAATATTCCGTTGAAGGCAATCTCGACGACCGCCGAGCCGCGAGGGAGCGACGCGTCGAAGTGATAGGTCGCCGTTTCGAACTTTTCGTCGAGCGTGAGTTCGACCGAACGGTGACCAGTACCACCGATGGTGACGGTGGCTGCGCCTAAGTCGAGCTCGATCGCGTTCAGTGAGAATTCGTTGAGGGACTCGGCGATGTCAACGTCGATCTCCACCCGACCGGCGAAAGTGGCGGTGTCGAGATTGGGTGTGATGAAGATGCGATACGCCGAGGGAACGACCGTTCGGTCGAGACGATAGGGGTTTGGGGGTGTTGTCATATCTCGCAAGGCTAGGCCAGAATTCACTACGCTCGCTAAGTGACAGATAGCCCGACACCCGTTTCCTTGCGTGTGAAACCAGGACCGAACCGGCTCGCGGTCACGGGAATTGGTAACGCCATGCTCGACATTATTTCGCAGGATACGAGGGAGGTCTACCGCGATTTGGGTCTCGTCAAAGCGGCCATGTCCTTGATCAGCGAAGACCAGTTGGCAACGTTCTACAACGCCATGGGTACGACCATGCAGATGTCGGGCGGGTCGGTGGCGAACTCCATCGCCGGGGTCGCGGCCCTCGGGGGGACGTGCGGCTACATCGGCAAAGTGGCCGACGACGATTTCGGACGAATCTTCACCCACGACCTCCAGTCCATGGGGGTGGAACTCGATCTCGCCATTGCTTTGGCCGGCGAAGGCGCGACCGGACGGTGTCACGTGTTCATTACCAATGACGCGCAGCGCACCATGGCGACGTACCTCGGGGCGTCCAACCAGTTGCGGGTGTCCGATGTCCACGAGACCCTCATCGCTCGTTCCGAAATCACCTACGTCGAGGGCTATCTCTTCGATCTGGCCCCGGCTAAGGAGGCGATTCGCAAGGTGGTCAATTTCGCCCACGTACACGACTCCATGGTGGCCTTGTCGCTCTCGGACATGTTCTGCGTCGATCGACACCGTCGCGATTTCCTCGATCTCGTGACCACGGACGTGGACGTGTTATTGGCCAACGAAACCGAGATTCGTTCGCTCTTCCAGGTCGATTCACTCGAAGCGGCCTTCGCCAATCTCGAAGAGCTCGGACTGTTGGCCGTGGTGACGCGAGGCCCTCTCGGCGCCGACGTCTTGACGGTCAGTGGGGTCGTGACGGTACCGGCCCTCGAGGTCGAGCACGCGATCGATCAAAATGGCGCCGGCGACCTGTTCGCGTCGGGCTTCCTCTACGGCCTCGCCCTCGGAGCCGACCCGGTCGAATCGGCCGAACTGGGTTCACTGTGCGCGGGGGAAATCATCTCGCACCTCGGGGCTCGTCCGGAGAACGACCTCGAACTGCTGGCCATCGAGGCGGGGCTGCTGTAGTTAGATGCCCTGCGCATCGAGGAGCGCATCGAGCTCTCGAGTGTGTACCGTCTCCCACTTGACCCAGGCCACGGCAATGGGGATACAGGCGAGCAACATGAGCGCATCGCCGCCAATCCACATAATGGCGCCCCCGAAGTGGACGTTGGTGAGGATGTCCGCCGCGCTGGACCCTTGGGGCGCCATGGCCCGGTACGCCGGGAAGGGCGTGTGCGAGGACATGGCGAGGGCCAACCCGGTGAACGTGTCGACCGGCACGGCGGCCATGACGAAGACGAGTCGCAGTCCGCGGTGCACGGTGGCCCCACGTTCCAGTCCGAAGGCCACGCGAAAAAAGAGGTAGCCCACGAGCAGGAAGCCAATCTGCTCGAGGTGGTGAACCCACTCGTGCTCCAACATGAGATTGAAGAGCCCGGTGAGGTGGCTGACGGGGATGAAGACGAAGTACGCGGCGAAGCCGAACAGGGGTTGGGTGACCAACGTCATCAGGCGCCCGTCCAAGAAGGCGCGCAGACGGAACGATCCCGCGGCGTAGGCCAGGTCGAGGGGGGCACTGAGCGCAAAGAGAGGTGCGGCCACCATGATGAGCATGAGGTGTTGGATCATGTGGTCGCTGAAGTACTCCATGTCGTAACGACCAATCACCGACTGCGTGGCGAGAAAGGTCACGACCAGTCCCGCGACGAAGGCGACGGTCCGACGACGAGACCACGTCGGCGCGCGTTGCACCGCCACGAGGTAGGCGATAAGGGCGCCGAGCAGGAGCAGTAGCGGGAGCAGTCCTAGGTGCCACTCGTTCCAGTCGTGCCACGAAAACTGCGGTCGCGTCGCTGACGACATGGATGTCACGGCAAAATTCTACGACCGCCGTGGGGCACGAAAACCGGTTCGGTAAGATGGCGCGGTGAAGGCCAAGTATCTCTCCAAGCGAGCGCTCGGCCTCCATCTCTCGTTGGTGATCTGGGTTTCGGTCTGTCTGTCGGCGGGCTGGTGGCAGGTGGAACGGGCCATTGAGGGAAGTTCGCTCAGTTACCTCTACGCCATTGAGTGGCCGGCCTTCGCCGTGCTCGGCTTCTTCGGTTGGTACGCCCTGCTCAACATGGAACGGATTACCGAGCACCAAGAGGGGGCCCGTCGGGACTTCGAGGAGAGGATGCGCGTCGAGGCCCAGGTCGCTCGTCAGGTCGAGGTGGCCGCACAGCCGGAGGAGCCATCGATGGCCGCGTACAACGATCACCTGGCCGAACTGGCGACGCAACCGAAGAAGAGGCTGTGGGGACACTGATGGATCCCACCTTTCAGCGCTACCGCATCATGTCCTTTGTCACCGGGGCGACCCTCATCACTCTGTTCGTCGCTCTGTTGCTCCACTCGGTCGATCTGTCCTTGTCGAAGCACCTCTCGATTCTCTTCAGGATCGACGGTATTGCCCACGGCATCGTCATGTATCCGCTGTACATGGTCGCCAGCTTTCAAATGGTGTGGAAGTTCAAACTGCCGCTGGCCCTGTTGCTCTTGATGCTGGTGGCGGGCTTCGTGCCGGGACTGGCGCTCTATCTGGAGCGTCGACTGCGCCGGCACTTGTATCCCCAGGGTCGCGCTACCCAGTGAGCGACCCGTGGACGGAGCGCCGGGTGATTGCCTACGCGCACCAGGGTGGTTCGTACGAGGGTCCCTCGTCAACGTTGGCGGCGATTGAGCGCGCGTTGGGCAACGGCGCGAGCGCCATCGAACTCGACGTGCATGCCACCAAGGATCGTCACCTGGTGGTCTGTCACGATCACACGGTGGACGCAACGACCAACGCCCACGGGGCGATAGCCGAGCTCACCCTTGCCGAGGTACGCGAGATGGATAACGCCTACTGGTTCATTCCCGGCGCCACCGTGACGCCGGGCCGAGCGACCTCGTCCTACCCCGACCGCGGCAAGGCGCCCCGGGACCGGACCTACGCCGTGTCGACCCTCGAAGAGGTGGTGCAGCGATTCCCGGGAGTCCTGTTGAACCTCGATATCAAACGCACGGCGCCCGAAGTGGAGCCGTACGAGGAGCTGCTGGCGGACGAGTTGCGAAGACTCGAGCGCAGCTCGACGGTCATGGTCGCCTCATTTCACGACGCGGCGTTGGCGAGCTTTCGACGAGCCGCGCCACAGGTGGCGACCTCGGCCGCCACGAACGAGACCGCCACGTTCTATTTTTCCCTGCTGGAAGGTGCGCCCGTCGTGCCGCCGGTCGCGGCCTTTCAGGTGCCGGCGACCTTCGGGGACCTCACCGTGGTGGACGAACGGTTCCTCGCTGTTGCACACGACCATGACATCGCCGTGCACGTCTGGACGATCAACGACGAAGAGGAAATGTACCGGCTGGTCGACCTCGGCGTCGACGGGATAGTCAGCGACCGACCGACGGTGCTCGCGAAGGTGCTACAAGCTCAGGGCGTTGCGTGGGATGGGGCGATGTAGGCAACGGCGTTAGCCGCGGCCGCAGTTCGGCTTTTTGCCGTGGTTGGCCTTTTTCTTTGCGCGTAGTTTGCGCTTCACGGTCCGCTTTGACATAGGTGACAATGTTAGTGGGTAGACGGCGTTCGTAGCCAAACGAGGAGACCAACGTGGAAGACAGTGAGGTCGGGCCGGGTCAACTCGTGCTGGTGGCGACGCCCCTCGGCAATCTCGGCGACATTTCGCGGCGCGCGCTCGAACTACTGGAACGAGCCGACGTCGTCTACTGCGAGGACACTCGTCGATCGAGCACGCTCTTCAGCGCCCACCAGATCCCCGTGACGGGTCGTCTGCGCGCACTTCACGAACACAACGAAGCCTCGCTCTGTGCACAGATTATTGCTCAGGTCGCGTCCGGCCAAACGGTCGTACTGATCAGCGACGCCGGCACGCCGGGCATCAGCGACCCCGGTGCGCGCGTGGTGCGTGCGGTCGCCGAGGCGTCGCTGGTCGTCACGACCGCTCCCGGCCCGGCGGCGGTCATCGCGGCCCTGACGATCAGTGGACTCTCGACCGAACGATTCGCCATGGAGGGCTTCTTACCGCGAAAGTCCGGTGAGCGTGCCACGCTTTACGAACAGTGGCAACACGAGTCGCGAACCATTGTCTTTTACGAGTCGCCTCAGCGCGTGGTCGCGACGCTCGCGGAGATGAGCGAACTGTTCGGCAACCGACGGATGGCCCTGGCGCGCGAGATCACCAAACTGCACGAAGAAGTGGTGCGCGGAACCGTGCGCGAGGTGGCGGCCATCGTCGCCACCCGCGACGTGCTCGGTGAGATCGTCGTCGTGTTAGAAGGCGCGAGCGAGGAACGAGTCCTCAGCGATGACGAGGTGCGCGACGCCCTACGCGACCAAGTGCGCTCGGGCGCGACGACGCGCGACGCCGTTGCCTTCGTGGCCGAGTCGCTCGGTTTGCCTCATCGGTCGGTGTACCAAATGGCCCTCGAGCTCCGAGCCCACGACAACGCCTGACTTATCATTGTCCCATGGGTCGCTTCTACATCACCACGCCGATTTACTACGCGAACGATGCGCCACACGTGGGCACCGCGTACACGACCGTCAACGCGGACGCGATGGCTCGGTGGCACCGGCTCATCGGCGACGAGACAAAATTTCTCACCGGCACTGACGAACACGGCCAAAAGGTGGCCGACGCCGCGGCCAAGCACGATATGTCGCCGAAGGAGTGGACCGACCAGAAGTCGGCCCAGTTTCGACGAGCCTGGGACGTACTCAACATCAGCTACGACGACTTCATCCGCACGACCGAGCCACGTCATTACGAGAGCGTCCAGAAGTTCCTCACGGCCATCTACGACAACGGCCACATCTATAAGGACGTCTACAAGGGTCTGTACTGCGTGAGTTGTGAGGATTACTACACCACCGAGTCGAGTGTCGAGGGTCGCTGTCCCATCCACGCCAGCGTGCTGGTGGAGATGGAGGAGGAGAACTGGTTCTTCCGACTCAGCGCCTTCGAGGAGCGTCTCACGTCGTTTTACAACGACCACCCCAACTTCGTCACGCCGCCCACCAAGCGCAACGAGGCGTTCTCCTTTATCCAGGGCGGTCTGCGCGACATCTCCATCACCCGAACCTCCATCTCGTGGGGTGTGCCGGTGCCCTGGGACGCCAACCACGTCTTTTACGTCTGGTATGACGCGTTGATTAATTACTTGACGGCGATTGGTTACGGCCGCGACGCCGACGAAGTTGCCACCTGGTGGCCCTGGTCGCACCACCTCGTCGGCAAGGAGATCATCCGATTCCACTGCGTGTGGTGGCCGGCGATGTGCATGGCCGCCGGGCTCGAACCGCCGGCCCACGTGCAAGTGCACGGTTGGCTGCTGTTGGGCGGCCAGAAGCTTTCTAAAACCATGGCCGCCTCGGGCTCGGTTCGTCTCACCGACATCGCGCCCATCGATCTGACCAACGAGTTTGGCGTCGACCCGCTGCGCTATTACTTGTTGCGAGAGACCGCCCTCGGTAACGACGGTGACTTCTCGCACGAAGGCATCACGCAGCGCTACAACACGGACCTCGCCAACAATCTCGGCAACCTGGTGGCGCGCGTGACGACGCTCGTGGTCTCCAAGTGCGGCGGGGTAGCCCCTCGGCCCCGCGACAACTCACCGTTACGACCCGGCGCCGAGTTGGCACTGCGCACCGCCGCCGACGCCTGGAACGATTTCTCTCCCCAAAGCGCCCTCGAAGCAACGTGGGGACTCATCGGGGCCACCAACGCCTACTTGGAGCTCCACGCACCCTGGAAGATGGAACAGGGCGACGAGTTGAACGCCGTGTTGGGCGACGCGCTCGAAGCCATCCGCTTGGTGGCCCTCCTGGCCACACCGGCCATGCCCGAGGTCTGTGAAGCGATCTGGCAACGCATTGGATTGAGCGCCACCCCCGGCGAACAACTCTTCGCCGTCAGCGCCACCTGGGGTCAGTACCCCGGCGGGTCGATAATCGTCAAGGGCGAGCCGCTTTTTCCCCGGATGAAGACCGCCGAATGACCCACTGGACCGACGCCCACTGCCACCTCCAAGAGCGATTCTTCGAGGGCGACGACGCGGCCGCCACCGACGTCCACGAGACGTTGGCGCGCGCCTACGAGGGTGGCGTGGACCGAGTGGTGGTGATTGGTACCAGCGAAGAGACGTCCCGTCAGGCGCTCGCGGCGACCGACCTCGCCGGACCGGTGGAGATTTACGCCACGGTCGGACAACATCCCCACGACGCCCTCTCGGACATCGAACCCGTCGTGGCGCTCGCGCGCCGGGGTCATCCCAAATTGGTCGGCATAGGGGAGTGCGGGCTCGACTACTTCTACGAGCACTCCCCGAGGACCGACCAGCGCCGCTCGTTCGCCACCCAAATCGCCCTCGCTCACGAGCTCGACCTGGCGCTGGTCATTCACGCCCGCGACGCCTTCGACGACCTGGTCGCCATGCTTACCAGTGAAGGCGTCCCGGCGCGCACCGTGGTGCACTGCTTCACCGGCACCCCCGACGACGCGCAACGTTGCCTCGATATCGGCTGCGACATCTCGATCTCGGGCATCGTCACTTTCAAGAACGCCGAGTCGTTACGCGAGGCGGCGAAACTCGTACCCCTCGACCGCCTCCACGTGGAGACCGACAGCCCCTTCTTGGCGCCCGTGCCGTACCGCGGCAAACGCAACGAACCGGCCTACGTGACGCTGGTGGGCGAGTTCGTGGCCGAACTACGCGGGGAGAGCTTCGTAAGAGTTCGCGACGCGACCAGCGCCAACACCGCGCGATTGTTCCAACTGTCGGCCCGATAAATACCCGTTTATCAGGTAGTAGAGGGCCCAATCGGCCCCTGAGTTGCCTGGGGACCCACCCTCTCGTAGCGTTGTGGGCCGGGGGGGCGGCACTTACCCCCGTTGTCGTGGCGGAGGGTGGAGATCTGAGGGCAACAATCCTGCGGGCGCCGCGGCGTCCGTGGTCGGTACTGATCATGATCGTGGTGCTCGCAGCCTCGCTCGTGTTCGCGGCGCCTTTGGGCGCCAAAGGCGCGACGAGTCACGCCAAACGGCACATGCCGAACCTCGTTGGTCGCTCCCGCACGCAGGTCTACGCCCTGATGCGCGCGGACGGGCTCTACTTCGTGACCAAGGGACCGGGCAGTGCGAACGGGACCTGGAAGGAGGTCGTGGCCCAGTCGCCGCGTGCCGGCACGGTCGTGCCCTGGCACTTCGAAGCGACCCTCACGACGTCGACGCAGAGCCCGCACGGCCCGCGTCGGGTGCCGAGTCTCCTCGGACTCTCGCGGGCTCGGACCTACGCCGCCATGGCCAAGGCCCAACTGTTCTTCACCACTCGTGGACCGGGCAGTTCGAACGCCACCTGGAAGGTCGTGGTTCGCCAAACGCCGCGCGCGGGCACGCGAGTGCGCTGGCACGCGACGGTCGCGCTCGTAGTGAGTACCGCCGTACCGCGGACCAAGCCCAAACCGAAGCCGAAGCGACCGGTGCCCGTGACGACCACGACCAGGGCGCCCGTGAAACGGCCCAAGCCCACCTGTGTACCCGTGACGACGCCCAGTGCGCCCACGACCACGGCGCCGATCACCACCTCGACCGGTGTCGCCACGACCACGCCCGCAGCGACCACGACCACGACGGTGCCCGTCACCACCACCACGATCTGTCGCGTCCCGGTGACCACCACCACCGTGCGACCGACGAGGCCCAAGAAGCCCAAGCGCTACCGCATTGGCGAGGCGACGTGGTACGAGTACATCCCCGGCCGGTGCGCGACGTGGTATTTGCCGAGGGGTACGCGCATCACCGTGCGCGACCTCAAGACCGGCAAGTTGATCCACTGCATTGCGACCGACCGCGAAGCGGCGCACGGCGACCGCGTGGTTGACCTCAATCAGACGGAGTTCGCGCAGCTGGCCCCCCTATCCCAAGGAGTCGTGGTCGTTAAAGTTTCGTGGTGACCCATACCCGCACCGAGCTCGTCGCGCTGATGGAGGCACACGGTCTACGGCCTTCGAGGGCGCTCGGTCAAAACTTCGTCGTCGACCCCAATACGGTTCGTCGCATCGCGCGATTGGCCGAGGTTGGACCGGGTGACCTCGTGCTCGAGATCGGCGCCGGACTGGGATCGTTGACCCTGGCGCTCGCCGAGACGGGCGCCGAAGTGCTGGCGCTCGAGGTCGATCGGTTCCTGCTCGGTCCCTTGCGCTCAGTCGTCGAGCCCCTGGGCGTCACCGTGCACCACGCCGACGCATTGTCGGCCGACTACGAGGCCCTGCTGCGAGGGCGCGAGGCCGTCGTGGTCGCCAATCTCCCGTACAACGTCGCGACCCCGCTGGTTTTGCAGTTGCTCGAAGACGAGCCCCTGATCACACGGATGCTGGTCATGGTCCAAAAAGAGGTCGGGGAGCGCTTCGCGGCCCAGGCCGGCGACGAGGCCTACGGGGCCGCCTCTTTGCGGGTGCAGTACTTCGCCGACGCCAAGGTCGTAGGCAAGGTTGGTCCGACGGTCTTTTGGCCCAAGCCCAACGTCGATTCGGCCCTCGTGAGTATCGTGCGTCGAGAGCGGGTCCGCGTCAGTCCCGACCTGGTGAGCGAGGCGGCCCTCTTCGAGGTGATTCGGACCTCGTTCGGTCAACGCCGAAAGATGCTGCGCCGATCGTTGGCTGGTTGGGTCACCGAAGGGGTCTTTGAGCGCGCCGAGGTGGCCGAAACCCGCCGTCCGGAAGAGCTGACCTTGGAAGAGTTTGCGCGCCTGGCGGCGGCGCGGTGATCGAACTATTGGCGCACGCCAAACTGACCTGGTCCCTCGAGGTCACCAGTCGCCGCGACGACGGCTACCACCTCGTGCGCAGCGAGATGAGCACCATTGGCCTTCACGACGTCCTCTTGATCGACGACGCGGCCGACTATCTGCACGTGCTCAGTGACTTTTCATCGCCCGTGGCGTCCGACGAGACGAACTTGGTGGCCCGAGCGCTTCGCCTCGTCGGTCGTCGCGCCGGCGTGCGCGTCGAGAAGGCCATTCCCGTCGGTGGAGGACTGGGCGGCGGTAGTGCCGACGCGGCCGCGATTCTCCGCTGGGCCGGGGGCGTGGAACCGCAACGGGCGATCACCCTAGGCAGTGACGTACCGTTTTGCCAGGTGGGTGGACGAGCGCTCGTCGAAGGCATCGGTGACCTGGTGACGCCACTGGCCTACCAACGCCGCGAACTGACCCTCATCGTTCCCGACTTCGGCGTGTCCAGCGCGGCCTGTTACGCCGCCTACGACCAGTTGCGCGCCGACGGCTGGCGGCCCAACGGATTGAACCACCTCGAGGTTCCCGCGGGACTCGTCGAACCGCGACTGAAGGTCACGCTCGATTGGCTGCGCGCGGAGTTGGGGTCCGGGGTTCAATTAGCCGGGTCCGGGTCCTCGATGTTCCTCGAGGGTCACCTACGAAGCGGGTCCGAGCAATGGGACATGACCGGTCCCGTCGGCACGCTCCAGATGTCCAATATCACCACGACGCCGAAGTAGGCGCCAACGAAGGTTATTTACCGGCGGCGCGACGCTGAAAGCGAGTTCGCTTCAGCATCTTCTTGTGCTTTTTCTTGCGCATGCGCTTACGGCGCTTCTTGATTAGTGATCCCATGGCTCGTTAGACCTTAGTCGATGATGGAGCGGGTCCCTTCGGCCACCTCACTACAGATCGCTCACGCGCTCAATGCGTAGGGCCTGGCGAGGACAACCACGAACCGCGTAGCGGGCCGATTCGAGGGCCTCGACGTCGGACAGGGCCGACGGCGTAGTGCGAATGATGGGATAGCCCCACTCATCGACTTTGACCAGATCGGGGGCGAGCTCGTGACAGTGACCGAAGCCGTCGCAAAGAATGGGATTGACCCGTAAGACGAAGCCGCCAATTTTCCGTTTTATTGCCATATCAACTCATCTTCGCGCTCGAGCGTGGGCACTTTCACGAAGTACTCGTGCGACCTTGACCCGGCGCAGTGCGCCCCGTCGACGTGCAGGGCAATGTCGTCGCGGAAGACGTCCAGGGTCGAGCGAACGAGACGAACCACACCGTCGGGGTGGCGACACGCGCCTCGACCCTCGATCACCGCGCACCGTTCGATCAGTTCTCGGTGCACGGCGCGCGCGTCACTGGTGCGACGCAGCAGTTGGCTCAGGTCGTCGGCGAGGGCCGGAAGGCCGAAGGCGCACGGACCGCATTGACGAGCGCTTTCGTTGGCCATCCATTTCACGATCCGCAGGGTTTCGGCGAGCCCACAGCCGTTTCGCCCAAGCACCACGAGGATGCCCGCACCCACCGTGGCGCCGAACGGGGCGAGCGACGCGTTGGTGTAGGCGAGGTCGAGGTGAGTGCCCGAGAGCCAGGCCCCTCCGTAGCCGCCGGTGAGCAGCGCCTGGGGCTCGGGGTCGGCGTGACCGGCTTCAAGGATGGCGCGCAGTGTGACGCCGAGCGGTACTTCGAGGACCGACGGACGCTCGACGGCTCCCGAAAGCGAGACGAGCGTGCTCCCGGTACTCTCGGGCGTACCGAGCTGGCGGAACCACGACGCGCCGAAGCGGCCAATGAGCGCCACGTGTGCACAGGTTTCGGCATTGTTGACGAGGACCGGTCCTCGACCAATGCGCAGGGGCTCTGCCTTGTTGGCCCGGTACTGGGGGAGGGACTCATTGTCGTTCAGCCAGTGGATGAGGGCCGATTCCTCGCCCGCGACGTAGCGCCACGGCGGGGCGAGCAGTTCAAATCGCGGCCCCCGTTCGGTGCGCCGGGCCCGTTCGTGGATGGCGCGCTGGACATGATGGACGACCGTGGGATTGTCGCGCGAGACGCAGACCTTTATCTCCTTGGCCCCGATAAGTGAAGCCAAGTACTCCGCCCCGTCGAGCACCAGGTGAGGGTTGCAGGACAACAGGGTCTGGTCTTTGTGCGCGGCCGGCTCACCTTCCATGGCGTTCACCACCACGACTTTGTGATGACCGCGCTGACTTCGTAACAACGCCACTTTTTTGGACGTGGCGA
>JANXXO010000096.1 GCA_025350565.1 Acidimicrobiaceae bacterium | reverse complement strand
GCCAAGAGCGCCAACAGATTCGCCGCACTCACCCTTTGGCCGACGTGGGGCCGCAGGGCGTGGATCTCGGCGAGGAACACCTGATCGGTACCTCGTAGGGCCTGAATGGACATGGCCGCGGCGACGTCCATCAACTGCAACAGGGCCGTGCCGTCTTCTATGGCGAGCACCAACTGACCGAGCATGCCGTCGGTGCCGTTGATGAGGGCCAATCCCTCCTTCTCAGCGAGCACCACGGACGCTAATCCACTCGCGCCCAGAGCCTGCGCCGCGAGCATTCGCTGACCGCCGCGGCCGCGCACGTCGCCTTCGCCCATCAAGGCGAGCGCGACGTGCGCCAAGGGAGCGAGGTCGCCGGAACAACCCAGTGAACCGAATTCGTGCACGATGGGGGTGATGCCCGCGTTGAGGAGGCCACAGTACGCCTCCGCCGTCGAGCGGCGAACGCCCGACACCCCGCTACAGAGATTGGAGAGGCGCGACACCATCATGGCCCGCACGACCTCGCACTCCACTTCGGGACCTACGCCCGCCGCGTGCGAGCGGATCAACGAACGCTGGAGGTCGCGACGTTCGTCCGGTGAGATGAACGTCGTGGCGAGGGAACCAAACCCCGTCGAAAGTCCGTAGACCGGTGTGCCGCTCTCCACGAGGGCGTCAATGGCCTGGCGTTGACGGTCCAGGCGTTCGAGGACGGCCTCACTCAGCGTGACCGGTTCGAATCCCCGAGCGACGGCGATGAGCTGCGTCCTCGAGAGTCCATCGAGGTCGAGGACTACGGCCATTGCACTCTCCTTCGCACGCCCGCGAGCACTTCGAGCACCAACAGTGCCGCGAGTCGCACGGTGCGCTCGTCGGCGCTGTCGCGCTCTACGTCAATTTCGGTGATATCGATGGCGACGACCGAATGGTTGGCCGCGACGGCGCGAACGAAGCGTCGCATCTCGTCGGCGCTCAGTCCACCCGGCACCGCGGCCGGGCAACCGGGCACCACCGAGCGATCGGCCGCGTCCATGTCGATGTCGACGTAGACGTGACGCCCACCGGCGCCGGCGATGCCTACCGCGCGCAACGCCACTTCTTCGATTGACTCACCGCGCAGATGTTCGCGCGCGATGATGGTGACACCGGCGTCGTGGGCGCGCTGGGCGTAGACGGCGGAGTTGGAGAAGTCGGCCAGACCGACCTGGACGACGTGATGACCGTCGAGGCCGTCGGCGAGAAGTTGGCGCACCGGTGAACCATTGGACGTCCCGTCGCGCATGTCGAGGTGCGCGTCCAGGGTCACTAGACCAAAGGTCGAGTAGTCGCCACCACAAAGAGCCTTCAGTCCGTGCCAGGTCGCGGCGTTGTCACCGCCGAGAATGATGCGCATCGCCACCTCGGGTGCCGTGGCCGCCATGGCCTCGGTGACCCGTTCGGTGCCGCCCTCACGGTCGGGGTGCACCACGTCGCCGTAGTCCACCAGCGCGACGTGGTCGCGCAGATCAGCGGACTCGCTGAAGAGCCAGGTGGAGAAGCGCTCAAGGGCACGTCGGATGGCGTCGGGGGTACTCGTCGACGATCGTGAGGTGACCGACGACGCGAAGGTCGACACGCCGAACAGCCCCACGTTGCGTCGACCTTCGACCGGGCGCTCCACGAGCAAGGTGGCGGCCGACGGCCAGTTGAGATCCTTCGAAGACGCCACGTGACCCATGTTACGCATCGGCCTTGGCGGGCGGTCCCACGCGGATGAATCCGTCACCCCGCGCGGCACGCCGGGGGGCCGTTCTTTGCTGGGGTCAAACGGCGCGTCGATCAGCGATCGACGACGCGCACGCCGTTCTCGCCCGCGTCCTCAGGTTCCTCGGTGATGAAGGTCGGCACGGGGGTCGCCGGGAGACCGCGGTGTACGTCGTCGACGTACACCGGCGACGGCGTGGCTACGTACTGGCCCTCGGCGGTTCGTGTGACGACGTTCGGCGTCTTGCGCTTGCCCCCACCGACGAAGCCTTGCAGTTCTCGACAGATCTTGTACGTGATGGGATAGGCGATGAACGGCGAGATGATCACTAGCACGCGCATCGCGACCAACATCGTGTTGAGCGAGACGTCGAAGAACTTGGCCAGGACGTCGGTCGAACTCGCGACGAAGAGCATGATCACGAAGGTGAGCACGGCCACGCCCGCGGCCGTGCGCTTCGGTCGGTTGCTCGGTCGGTCCAAGAGGTGATGGATCTCGTGGTCGTTGGTGAACTTGCGTTCCAACATTGGCCAGACGAAGGCGAGGTTGAAGATGAGTCCCGGCAGAATCACGGCCGGTATCAGTACCTCGAACGGGATCGTATGGCCCCAATTGTGGAAGGACCACGACGGCCAAATTCGAAGGGCGCCGTCGAGAAAACCCATGTACCAGTCCGGTTGGACGGCGTAGGAGATGCGTGACGCTTCGTACGGTCCGAACTGCCAGATCGGGTTCACTTGCGCGAAGGCCCCGAGCAGCGCAGTGATGCCGCCCACCACGAAGAGAAAGCCCGTGGTCTTGGCCATGAACACGGGGAACATCGGCGAGCCCACCACGTTCTTCTCGGTGCGTCCCTCACCCGGGAACTGCGTGTGCTTCTGTCGTACCAGGAGGAAGAGGTGCGCGCCGACGAGTCCCACGATGATGGCCGGCACGATGAGACAGTGCAGGATGAAGAACCGAGGAATTATCGCCGTGCCCGGGAAGTTGCCCCCGAAGACGAGGAACCCGAGGTACGAACCAACGACCGGTATCGAGAGAATGATCGAGTAGGCAATGCGAATGCCGGTGCCCGATACGAGGTCGTCGGGAAGCGAGTACCCGAGGAATCCGTTCAAGATGGCGAGGATTAACAACGTCGTGCCGATGGTCCAGTTCAGTTCGCGCGGCTTGCGGAAGGCGCCGGTGAAGAACACGCGCGCCATGTGCACGACAATGGCACCCACGAAGATGTCGCACGCCCAGTGGTGCATCTGGCGCATCAAGAGTCCGCCACGAACGGCAAAAGAGAGGTTGACCGTGGAGGCGAAGGCCTGACTCACCTTTTGGCCGTCGAGCGGCAAGTAGCTGCCGTGATAGGTGATGTAGGACTGGCTCGGAGTGAAGTAGAGGGTCAAAAAGACCCCCGTGACGAGCAAAATGACGAACGAGTACAGGGCAATTTCGCCGAGCATGAAGGACCAGTGATCGGGGAAGATCTTGTCCATGAAGGTGCGACCGCCCTTGGCGACGCCCAATCGGTCGTCCAACTCGCCCAGCGTCTTACCGACTCGTCCGTAGGGACCGAGGGCCTCGCGCTTCGAACGCTGGGTGTTGATGACGTCGGTCACTGATGCTCCCAGAATCCCGGTCCGACGGCTTCGTGGAAATCACTCTGACTGCGAAGGAAGCCCGACGAATCAATGTAGAGCGGCAACTGGGGAAGTGGTCGCGGCGCCGGTCCGAACTGGGGGATGGCCCCGTTGCGAACGTTGAACATCGACTGGTGACAAGGGCAGACCAAGAGTTGGAGCTCTTGCTCGTATAGACCGACGGGACAGCCCAAGTGGGTACAGACTTTGGAGTAGGCGACGTAGCCCTTGGGCGCCCACGATTCGCGACCCTTCATCGTGGTAAACGCTTCGTTGGAGACGCGAATGAGGACTGTCTGATCGACCGCTTGACCGCGGTCAGAGTCTTGCGTTCCTTCGGGGAAGACGGTGGCAATCGAACCAATGGCGAAGTCACCCACTTGCACTCGACGCCCAGACTGGTCCACGACGTAGGAGCCCTTCGCCCAGTCGGTGTGTTGGAGCGTGGTCTTAGGAAGTGGTCCGAGACTGCGCAACAACGGGAACATGGCGACCACGCCAAAGATGCCCAGTCCTCCACCGAGCAACCCGCCGAGCAACTTGCGACGTTGCACCACGCCGCCACCGCGCTCGACGATGGCGGCCGCGAAGGCGTCGCGATCGGCGACGGAGTTGGCCAGGGTGTGACGCTCTTCGACGAAGGGACCTTGCGGCATGAGGTACTTGCCCCAGGCCACCAGACCGACGCCCAGAAAGAAGAGTCCGAAGCCCATGGTCGCGCCGAGCTTCCACGCCTGCGCGTTGATCCAGTAACAGGCCCCGAAGCCAGCCACGCACAGCGCGCCGAGGACGAAACAGATCGCGATGACCTTTTCCACGAGCTGCGGATTCGGCGCCGCCGGCTGCAGGTGCGGATCGTCGGCCGAAAGTCCCTTCAGCGCAACGGGCGTGCGGTGTTCGTGCGGATCACTCATTAGTCGCGCTCTCCCACCCAGAAACCGACCAGGGCGAGGACGCCGACGCCGAGTGCCAAGCCGACGAAGCCTTCCGCGACCGGTCCGAGTCCGCCCAGACCAAAACCACCGATGTTCTGTGGGTGTTGGATTGCGGTGGTCACAAATTTGACCACGTCATTGACTTGGGCGTCACTGAGGTTGCCCGTGAAACGCGGCATATTGCCGGGGCCGGTGCGAATCGCTTCGGCCACTTGAATGGCGGGCACGTGACGAAGGGAGGGCGAGGATGTCCCGTAGGCGAGGGCGTCACCGTCACCTTCAATGGTGTGACACGACGCGCAGTTGAGGGCGAAGAGCGCCGCCCCGTCGGACACGTTGGCGTTCTTCAGGTGAGGGTACGGCACGAGCGGGTAGCCCGGCGCGAGGGTGTCGATCCACGCCGCGATGGCCAGTGCCTGACCGTTGTCCAGCCGCGGAATGCGGCGAACGGCTTCGACTGACCGCGGATTCGCGGCGGGCATGCGTCCCGAATTGATCCAGAAAGTAATGGTGGCCGGACCCAGACCCACCAGGTCGGGAAAGGCGCCGGACACGCCACTGGCCGGCACACCGTTCGCCTCGGTGCCGTGACACGAGGCGCAGTTCTCCTGATACAGCGCTTGGCCCAAGGTGGCCAGCGCGGCACTAGGGGCGCGGTAGGTAATCGAGCTATTTCCATACGAGATGATGACGCCGCTCGAGTTCTTGGTCACGTGCGTGGAGTTCGGGGTGCCGGAGTTGGCTCGAGTGGTTTGGTACGGCGTCGTCTTCGTCGACGCCTGCGCCGAACCAACCAACGCGATTGCGGGGCCGGCACAAAAGAGACTGAGAAGGCTCAGTGCGAAGCAGCGCTTGAGAACAGTTGAGGTCACGGCGTACCTATTTCAGCAGGAAGAGGGCCGAGTACAGCCCAATCCATACAACGTCGACGAAGTGCCAGTAGTAACTCACGCCCTGAAAAGTGGAGAGCTCGCCGGGGTCACCTTGCGATCCGCGCATACGGAACAAGAGGAACGACATTGCGACGAGCCCGAGGATGACGTGGAGGCCGTGCAGACCGGTCGTGATGTAAAAGACCGAGCCGTACGAGTTGGTGTACCAACGAGTCACCAAGTGCGTCCACTCGTAGGCCTGGTTCGAGACGAACAACGTACCCATGACGATGGTGATAATGACCCATCGGCGGGCCTCGGCCCGGCGGCGGTGTTCAATCAACCACACCGCGTACTGCATGGTGAACGACGAGGCCACGAGAATGATGGTGAAGATGCCCGACTGCAGCACGTCGAGGTGCGTGCCCACGGGAGGCCACGACGCAAGGTGCGCTCGAATGGTAAATAATGCGGCGAAGAGACCAGAGAAGAACATCAACTCGCTGCCGAGCCAAATCATCACGCCGATGGCCAGCATCGGTGGACGATCGTGAACGATCTTCTCCTGCTTCGCCAGGCTATTGAGGGGAATCGCCTGACTCACGGCTTCATTTCTAGCGGAAATCGAGACACCGGTGCGACGGTTCGGTCGATTTTGCTCAACCCAGGGTCTCGGGAAGCGCCTCAGCGGCCACGATTGCGAGGCGCCTCGTCGGTCGCGTCATCGCGACGTAGAGCGTTCGCAGTCCGCGCGGCGTCACCGTCGCTCGACCCTTCGAACCTCGGCTAGCGATTTGGATGGGCTCCACGACCACGACGCCGTCGAACTCCAAACCGTTGGCTCCTTCGGCGGCCAAGACGACAAGGTCGGCGGCCAGCCCCTTTGATTCCTGATCACGGGGATCGATGGCGTCAAGCCCCTTGGACCGTAAGGTGGCCACGATCTCGTCGACGCGCTCCCCCGTCACGATGACGGCGATTCGACCTGGCGCCACCGACTCCACTTCGCGCCGGGTGATCGCCACCAGGGTCTCGGCGAACTGGTCCGAACCGACCTGGTCGATGGTCGGCGCGTGGCCGGCGCGACGGACGGGCCGAGGCGGTTCGAGGTCGGGAGTGGCCGCGAGCAGCGTCGGCGCGGCGAAATCGAGGACTTCTTCGGGCGTGCGGTAACTGACGGTGAGGTCAACCCGCGTTGGTTCGCGACGGGGCTCGAGCACTTCTAAGACGGCGTTCCACGAGGCCGAGGAGGACGCCGTGGTCGCCTGGCCCATGTCGCCCACAATGGTCATGGATCCGGTCAGATCTCGACGCTTCAAGACGCGAAGTTCCATCGGTGACAGGTCTTGTGCTTCGTCCACGACGATGTGCCCGTACGTGACGAACTCGGCTTCGTCGAGTTCCGTGCTTTGCACCGGCGCGAGTCGTTGCGCCTCGCGCAAGGCGGCGGCGCGCACGTCGCCCGCGTAGGAGTCGAGGTCAATGCCGTCGAGAATGCCCGTGTCGGAAACCTTCACGACTGGCCGGGGGCGGCGAAGAGGACCAAGGAGCACGCGACATTCGTCAATCAGGGCGGCGTCGGCCTTCGTCCACTTCACCTCGTCGAAGCTCGACGATCGTGGTCGAGAAAGGAGGACCACCTCTTCGTCGCTCAGAATGCCTCGACCGGCGGCGCGCAACAACGCCGGTGCTCCGAAGAGGTCGTGGAGCAGTTCTTGACCCGACAGACGCGGCCAGATTCGTTCGAGGACGTACTTAAACTGTGTCGTGGCTCGAATGAGATCGGCCAACTCACCCACCGCGTTGACTTCGTCGATGCCCTCGCGCACAAACCGCTCGTAGTACTCGTTGGCCAAGCGGTTCGCCAGTTCACGACCAATGGCCGAACGCCGTTGGTTGTGATTTCCCGGACGCCGGCGCGCGCGGTCGACGACGTCTTGGGTGTACTTGGCCCGCAAGACGACAATGGCGCGACCGATCGGAATCTCGACATCATCCTTCAGCGACCGTTGACGGGTGCGCAGAGCCCGAGCAAGCACCTTCGACATGCGCAGATCGCCCTTCAGCTGGTCGACCGGCTCGGTGTCGCGGCCGCGAATCTCGACGTTGGTCACGAGTCCCGAAATTGTCGACAGGGTGACCCCGGACTCGCCGAGCGATGGCAGCACGTTTTCGATGTAGTTCAAGAAAAGAGGATTGGGGCCTACGACGAGGACGCCTTGGCGCTCCAACGTCGCGCGGTGGGTGAAGAGTAGGTAGGCCGCGCGGTGGAGTGCGACCGCGGTCTTGCCGGTGCCCGGTCCCCCCTGGACGAGCAAGACGCCGGCCAAGGGATTTCGAATGATGCGGTCCTGCTCACCTTGAATGGTTGCGACAATGTCGCCCATGCGTCCGGTGCGGGCCCTTCCCAACGCCGCGAGGAGCGCCCCCGGGCCCCCTAACGCCAGACCGCCATCAACGAGACCTTCGGCCGTGGCCGCGCGCATCTCGTCCGGCGGTAAATCAATGTCGCCGTTGGCGTCGGCGAAATACTCGTCTTCCACGCTGGCGACGTCATGACCGTGCATAGCCACGTGACGTCGCCTCGACAGACCGAGGGGCTCAACGCCGGTGGCGCGATAGAACGCCTCGGCCACGGGTGCGCGCCAGTCGATGACGAGGGGGTTGAGCTGGTCGTCCGAGACGGCCAAGCGCCCCACGTGGTAGTCGTCGCTTCGCCCGTCGCCGTCGGGCGCGTAGTCGATTCGACCGAAGAAGAGGGGCTGGTCACCAATGGCCAATTGGTCGAGGCGGTGCAGTGCGGTGCCCATGACGACGTCACGCTCGACCAAATCGCCGGCCCCGCGCATGTTGGCCACGGCCGCGCTGTCGCGCAGGGAGCGCGCTTCGTCGCGCATGTGATCGAGGGCTTTGAGCGCCAGATCGAGAAAGACCTGTTCTTCCCTGATCTCACGCTCGTGCGCCATCGCGTCCTCATTTCAATTCTCAAAATTGAGAAATATCAAGTCTAGATGGTCACGGCGACCTCAGTTCAAAACGGCCAGCGCGGGCGACTCATCTAGATTGGAGGGGAGAGAGGTGTGACGTGAGCGAGCCAGTTTTCCTGCGGGCCTGTCGGGGCGACGACGTCGCGCACGTGCCGGTGTGGTTCATGCGTCAAGCCGGTCGGTCGCTTCCCGAATACCGCAAACTTCGCGGTACTGGTTCGATTCTCGACGCCATTGCCGACCCCGTGGTGGCCTGCGAGGTGACCATGCAGCCGGTACGCCGTTACGGCGTGGACGCCGCCATACTCTTCTCGGACATTGTGGTCCCCTTTCACGCCATTGGTTTCGGGGTGGACGTCGTACCGGGACGGGGCCCGGTCATCGCGCAACCGTTCACCACATCCTCGGACTTGGCACGACTTCGGCCCTTGGACGACCTCGATATTGCGCACGTCACCGCAACGGTCGACCTCGCGGTCAAGGAACTCGACGCCACCGACACGCCACTCATTGGTTTCGCCGGGGCGCCCTTCACGGTCGCGAGCTATCTCGTGGAGGGTGCGCCCACGCGCGATTTCGCGGTGATCAAGACCATGATGCATCGAGAGCCGCAACTTTTCGACCAGTTGCTCGACCGTTTGGTCGAGATCACCATTTCCTTCCTCAGCGCCCAGGTTCGACACGGTGCGCGAGCGGTGCAACTCTTTGACTCGTGGGCCGGAGCGCTCACCCGTGACGAATACCGGCGCTTCGCCCTGCCCGCGACCGAACGCGTGCTGGCCGGTATCGCCGATCTGGGCGTACCCACCATCCTCTTCGGGGTGGGTACCGGTGAACTACTGGACCTCATGGCCACCGCGCGCAGCACCGTGATGGGCATTGACTGGCACGTGGACCTCGACGAGGGCCGTCGTCGGGTCGGAGGTCGTCCCGTCCAGGGCAACCTCGATCCCGCTCGCTGTCTCGGCGGCGACGACGTGGCCATCGCGGCCGCTCGCGAAGTCATCGCGCGCGCCGGTCGCGCGCCCGGACACATTTTTAATCTTGGTCACGGTGTCCTTCCTTCGACCGACCCCTCAGCGTTAGCGGCGGTGGTGCGCGTGGTCCACGACGAAGGGCGAGCGGGCGTCGAATGAAGACCGGACTCCTGGTAATGGCCTACGGCACGCCCACGACACCCGACGACGTCGAGGCCTACTACACCCGAATTCGCCACGGCCGGGCGCCGAGCAGCGAGCAACTCGCTGATCTCACCCGTCGCTACAACGCCATCGGCGGCACGTCACCCTTAGCGCAACGAACGGCGGCCCAAGTGGCCGGCCTCGCGCGCGCGCTCGACGTCGCGGCTCCCCATCGCTTCGACGTTCGCTTCGGATCGAAGTACGAACCGCCGCTGCTCGAAGCAGCGGCCCAATCGTTTCGTGACGATGGTTTCGCGACCGTCATTGGACTGGTACTCGCCCCACACTCCTCGTCCATGTCCACCGACCAGTACATGGACCGAGCCCGAACGTCATTGGGCGAGGACGTAAATTTCATCGCCATCGGAGCGTGGTGGGAGTTCCCGGGCTTCCTAGAACTGGTGGCTGGCCGCGTACGAAATGCCCTCGCCACCATTCCCGATGACCGTCTCGCGACGACGGAGGTCATCTTTTCGGCTCATTCGTTGCCGGAGAAGATACTGGCCTCCGGTGACGACTATCCCGAGCAGCTCCGGCTCAGTGCGGCGCGCGCGGCGACCCTCGCCGGACTTCAACGCTGGGGTACCGCGTGGCAGTCGGCGGGACGGACATCCGAACCCTGGATGGGACCAGACATCTTGGAGGTCCTGCGCACCAAACGTGGGGAAGGAGTTACCGACGTGGTCTCGTGTCCCATTGGCTTCGTCAGTGATCACCTGGAAGTGGTCTTCGACATCGACGTCGAAGCGCAGGGCGTCGCTCACGAGATTGGCCTCAATTTGGTTCGCACGCAGTCGCTCAACGATGACCCGGAGTTCATGAACCTTCTCGCCCACATTGTCTTGGCCGCGTCCTAGTGGCGCGCGATTCGGTGGTGATTGTCGGCGCGGGGATAAGTGGGCTTAGTGCCGCGTGGGAGCTTTCCGGTGGGAGCGAAGGACCAAGTGGCGCGACGCCCCGCATCGAAGTCATCGAGGCGGACGAGCGCGTGGGCGGATCACTCGCCACCGCCCAGTTCGCCGGACGAACAATCGACCTCGGCGCTGACGGTTTTCTCGCGCGGCGACCCGAAGCCGTCGAACTCGTGCGAGATCTCGGTTGGAGCAACCGCCTGGAGGCGGTTGACGCCAGTGGTGCGTCCATCTATCTACAAGGGGCGCTGGACGAATTGCCGGAGGGACTCGCGCTCGGCATTCCCACGTCGTCTCGCCAATTACGCGAGGTGAAGGGACTGACGTTGCGGGCCAGACTCGAAGCGCGACGTGACGAATGGATGCCCGCACGCCTGAAGGTTGGCCCCGACACAACGATCGGCGAGATTGTACGCACCAAACTTGGACGCGAACTCGCCTATCAGTTCATTGAACCAATGATTGGCGGCATTCAGGCCGGTCGAATCGACGAACTATCCGCGCAGTCCATCTTTCCCGCCTTGCTGGAAGCGGCGCGAAAGGGCGGATCACTCATGAAGGCGCTGCGCCCTGACGAGTCGGCCGCGGCCAGTGCGGCCTCCACGACGGTGATGGAGCCGCTGTTCTACTCCTTGCTGACCGGGGTTGGATCGCTGCCGTCGGAGATAATGCGCCAACTGACAAGCCGCGGCGTGGTGGTTCGCACGGGCGTTCCCGTGACCGCTCTTCGGCGAACACCGTCGGCGAGCTATCCCTTCGAAGTTGACACGTCGTCAACCACCACCCCGGCCGACGCAGTTATTCTCGCCACGCCCGCTCCCACCGTGGCTCGCCTGCTCGGGGCACTCGATCCCGCGCTCGAAGCGTTGAGCAGCGTGCGGGGGGCCAGTGCGGCCATGATCACCTTCAGCGTGCCGCGTGCCGGAGTGGTGTTGCCGGAACACGGCACTGGGATCCTCGTCCCGCTCGCCACGGCCTGGACCGAGGGAACCATGATGGTGACCGCGGTGACCTTCCTGGACCGCAAATGGCCGCACCTCCGACACGACGACAGCGTGCTGTTACGCGCGCACGTCGGTCGAAGCGACGACGGACGTTGGCGCGACTTCACCGACGACGCACTGGCCGCGCGCGTGGCCAAAGAACTCGCCACGCTCTTGACGAGATTCGACTTCCCCTCGGAGTATCTCGTGCAACGTTGGTCCGAGGCGCTGCCGCAGTACTACGTGGGCCACGAAACTCTCATTGCCAACGCTAAGGCGGCCGCGAAAGCTCACTGCGTGGCCCTCTGCGGCAACGCCTACGACGGGGTCGGTATTCCCGCTTCCATTGGTTCCGGCCGTCGAGCCGCGCGCGAAGCGCAGAGCATGCTGCGCCTGCACCAGGCGAACTAGAGGTAGTAGCCGGAGTGGATGTAGATGCACGGCACCCCTTCACTCACGTACATGGCGTGATTCTTCGGGTCGTCATCGAGCGCGAGACGTATGTCGATGCCTTCGTGCACGAGGTCGCGTAGGGCGCCGCGTTTGAACTCGTCAACCCCCGAATAGTCGCCGTACTCTCGCATTATGAGGAGATCCCAGCGAAGCCCATAACGCTCAAGCCAACCCACGGTGTGAGGTTGCACCCGTCGGGGTCGTCCGGTGAGCAGGACCACTTTGAGGGACTTATCGAGCAGTTCGAGGAGTCGCTCAATCTCTTCGATGGTCGGATCGTCACCGCAGGCGTCGAAAAAACTCTTCCAATCACCCCAGTCCAGGTAGTGCTGGCGCCCCGCGGCGTCGGCCAAGACTCCGTCGATGTCGAAGATGACGGCCGGACCGGAATTGAATTCCCCAGTTCGCCAATGCCAATTTTCGCGTACGTAGTCTCGAGCCATCTAGCAATTCAGGCTAACGGCGTGGACCGACGCGTTGTCTGCGAGACTGGACTCCGTGGGTTGTACTGAGCGTCAAACGCTGCCGATTCCGTTTGGCCATCACGTCTACGTGATGAGCGACCTCTCACTCTCTCCCACGTCGGACCAGCACAGTCGGCCAGTGGAGGCTCTCATTCGCCTCCTCGACGACATTGACCACGCCGCCGTGGTGATTGTTGCGGGCAATCTCTTTCATCCGGAACCGACGTCGGACCTGGCCAAGTTCGTGGAGGCAACGTTGGCGGCGCTACCGGCGTTGCGCGAGGCGATCGTCACCTTCACCGCGGAGCCCACGCATCAATTCTTGGTGTTGCCGGGCAGCGACGACGACGAACTTCGCACGAACGGCGAGGCCCGCCTGCGGCTCGAAGCAGTGGGACTGACCATTGCGAGTGACCTCATCTTGCAAGTCGCCACGGTCGACGGCGTTCGCGACCTCGCAGTCGCCGCCGGCACGTGCGAGTTCGACACGCAGCGCGCTGACTCAAACGACCGCCGCGACGCCGACCGCCTGGACGACCCCAACTCTCTGCCTCGCTTCGTGGCTTCGCGGGTGCTGTACCGGCGACTCGGCGGTTGGGTGTGGTTCCCCGTCGTGGCGCTGCTTCTGTTCGACGTGCTGACTTCACTGAACGCCATCATCTTTCATTTCACACGTCATCACTTGCGCGTCCACACTCCTCATGCCGGAACGTTTTGGGGCAACCTGGTTCTCAATCTCCTGATCGTGGCGGTGGTCGAGGCGGTGGTGGTGGGCTGCGCCGGTCTGGTGGTTCGTCGCCGATTCGACCACGACGCGCGCCGCGCGGCGTCGCCAGAACACAGTGAACCGTTGTCGCTCACGCACGTCGATGACGTCGACGCGCTGGAGTTCGCGCGACGCAACGCCGAACGCGGTGGGGCCGGGGCCATCGTCGGCGGAGCACCTCGCCCGGCGCTCGCCTTCCTCGACCGCGGCGTATGCGCCGCGCCGGGACCATCGCGCTCCGTGGTCGTAGAACGACGGGGTCGCTTTGGACTTCCACCGGTGTTTACGGCCGTCGAACGCCTTGGCGTCATCGAGATCGAAGCGGCCAGTGCCGTACAGGTTCGCCTGTACGGTGGCGAGACCCGTCGCGCGCGAGCAAAACTCCTGGAGCGTTTAGTGGGCGGCACGTACGTCCAACCGGCGCCTCCCGCCACGACCGCCACACTGGGTTCGTGGCCGACCGGCAATCCCTTTCCCGTCACCGTCGAACGTCTGAGTGAGCAACGTCGCCAGCGAACCGTGCGACGCTGGGCGAGCGGACTGTTGTTCCTCGACGGCTTCGTCAATGTCATCGTCACCGCGTCGCCGCCACTGCGCAGTCGCTTGCACAACGTTCAAGCGATACTTCCCCTCGGCGTGGCCCAATCGGCCGCCGCCTTCACGGCCGTGGCCGGCATTGCCATGATCATGATGGCCCGAGGCGTTCGCCGAGGGCAACGTCGGGCTTGGTCGGTGGCCTGCGTGGTCCTCGCCGTCACCGTGGTCGCCCACGTCGCTCGCGGTGGCACCGTCGTAGCGTCGCTGATCGCGGCGGCAATCCTCTGCGTCCTCGTCATCGAGCGTCGGTACTTCCAGGCCACGACCGACCGCTCGAGCGCCCGCACCGCCCTTCCGCGACTCGGTCTCATTGCCCTGGTGGCCCTGGTGGCCGCCACGGTGGGCATCGAGGTGTCGTCGGGGCGTCACCATCTGCCCGCTTTCGGGATTGTGCTGATGGCCTGTATCGAGCGATTTGTTGGCCAAACCAACATTGCGCTCCCCGACACCGCGAACGACTTCGTCGATCCCTCATTACTCGCGGTCGGCATCTCGCTCTTCGTCTCGTCGCTCTACCTGCTCACCCGGCCCGTGGTCGACCGCCGGCTCTCCACGGCCGCACGAAGTTCCGAGCGTCGCCTGGCCGAACTGCGCGCGCGCGAAATTGTGCGCCGACACGGTCGCGGCACCCTGGACTATTTCGCCCTTCGCGACGACAAACAGTTCTTCTTCTTCCGTGACTCTTTGGTCGCGTACGCCGTCTACGGGGGCGTCGCCCTGATCTCGCCGGACCCCATAGGGCCCGAAGCGGAGCGCTCGGAAGCATTCAGCTCTTTTCGTGCGTACGCCGAAGGCCGCGGTTGGACGATTGGCGTCATCGGCGCGAGTGACGAGTGGCTGCCCATCTACCGCGCCGCCGGTCTGCACCACCTGTACATGGGTGACGAAGCGATCGTGGACTGCCCCACCTTCAATCTCGCCGGTGGCAAGATGAAGGGCCTTCGCCAAGCGAGCACTCGTCTGGCCCGTCACGGTTACACCGTGGAGTTCCTCGATCCGTCCAACATTGACCCGAGCCGCGTGACCGACATCGTGGAACTCATTTCGATGTTGCGGCGCGGTGAGGCCGAGCGAGGGTTCTCGATGATGCTCGGTCGCCTCTTCAATCCCAAGGACAAGGGTCTGTTGTTGACCTTGGTGCACGGCCCCGACGGCAAGCCGGCCGCTGTCTGCCAGTTCGTCCCATCACCGGCAATTAATGGGTATTCGTTAGACCTCATGCGACGCGATCCCGGTGAGCATCCCAATGGTCTGATTGACTTCGCTCTCTGTTCGACGATTGAGCATCTGCGTGCTCGAGGGGCCAAAGGTCTCAGTTTGAACTTCGCCGCCTTTCGTTCGGTGCTCGATGGAGAACGAGGCGAAGGCGCCTTCACTCGAGTCGAACGATGGGCGCTCAAGCGACTGTCGGGAATCTTTCCCATCGAGACCTTGTGGACGTTCAACTCCAAGTACCACCCGACGTGGCTCCCCCGCTATCTCGTTTACCCTGCGGCCGAGAGTTTCGTGCCCGTCGCCGCGGCGGTGCTTCGTGCTGAATCGTTGACCGAGCTTCCCGTGCTCGGACGGTTCCTCGTCAGCGATCCCTCCAACCGACCGGGCACGGTCGTGCCCGACGAAGTACTCGAAGCCGCAAAAAAGGTGGATGACCGCGTGCATCGTTAATCGGGCCTGACTTATCGACAACGGGAGTCACTGAATGGCGACACTGATTTATTCGACCATCGCCTTTCCAACGGCTTTGTCGGAGATTGTGACGGGGGGTTTGAGTGGGTCGCCCCAGACGAAGAGGTGTTCGCCGTCATTAACCAACTCGAACGCTCGGTAGGCACCTATCTCCTGGGGCGTCGAATGTACGAGACAATGGTCTGCAGGGAGACCGCTGCGAACCGACCTGATCAATCTGACGTCGAAAGGGATTGCGCCGACATCTGGATGGCGGCGCAAAAGTGGACGCTCTCGAAGGTGACGGAGGTCGGCGTCTCGTCAGCGATGAGTGCCCCCGACGCTGCTCTTCGCGGTTGCCGAACAGTCAAGGACCGAAGGCTTGTTCTTGGCGCACTGCTATGAGCCGTTTCACCAGGGCTTTCGGTAAAGGCGTGTCGATGGGAAACTGGAGAGCGCCTGAGGACGTCTTGTAGTGTGCAACGTCGTCGCCGAGTTCGCGAAACACCGACCCACTGTGCGGCAGATAGCTCAGGTGGTTCTTGAAAGCAGCAAAGCCTGCAATCACTTTGCCCTGCACTCTGAAAGCCGGCACGCCGTAGGCAATGCACTGTTGGGCCTCGGGGAGGATTTCGAGAATTCTCTCCCTCATCACTTCGAGGGTGCCGCGCTTCGGTTCATCGAGGGAGGCGAGGTAGACATCGATTTCGGCCTTCGACATGCAGAACCCGTCCATTCGCTAGGAACGCCTACATTTCGCTCGACCTTAACGTCACTGCCAACGCCGACGCAAACTGCGATGATCCCGCGGTCAGCTTCCGAGCACCGGACGGCACGAGGTCCCACCAACAGCGCCAAATCGATGGCCACGAAACCAAAAACTCAATTCGATGCGCGTGGAAAATGTATTCGTCGGCCCCGGTGTGGCCGGCGGACGTTCCCGCCGCCAGCCACACCGGAACTTGAGATTGCGGAGCGATTTCCGTCGTCGACGACTCGTGTCGAACGTCAATTCTCCGCGACTTCGCTTCTTCCGCGACGGGTATCGCCAGCGTCACGACGCCTTCGGTGTACTGCGCGACGATTTTACTGGTGTCGAGGTTGTCCCCCAGGAGCACTTGACGTGTGAACACGCCGTGCGGGCGTTCGGACATGAGAGGTTCGATGTTGTCCGCGAGCACTGGCGGGCGACGATCGGCCGTGATTGCTTCGATCCAGAGGTACTCTAGGGAGAAGTTCACGTCGTTTTGTGCGAGCACCTTCGAGGACTTCAACTGAAACGAAAAGGACTGTTCTTATGCCAACCTTCACCGGTACGTGGGACGTGACGCTTGACACACCGATTGGAAAGATGGCGGTCGTCTTCGAAATCGCCGAGTCCGACGGTGTGATTACGGGGGTCGCACGCTCGGATGCCGAGTCGGTCGATTTCCAAGACGCTCACGCCGACGGTGATCGCCTGACGTGGAGCCAGGCGGTGACCACCCCCATGCGCCTTACGCTGAAATTCGACGTGGTGGTGGAGGGCGACGCCATGACGGGCACGTCCAAAGCGGGCATTCTCTCCTCGAAGGTCAATGGCCGTCGAGTGACTCCGGGCTGAGGTTCTCGCTCGGGTCGTCGAGCGATTCCGCCAACGCCAGCACGAAGTCTTCGAGCTGGTCGTAACTCGTCTGCATAACTTGCAGGTCACCTCGAAAGTGGTCCCCGAGACTGGCGCGATCCTTGAATCGCAACACGTCCGTCATCGTGGTGACGCCGAGTTCTTCGGCCAGCGTCATCGTCTCGAGTGCCTCGTCGTCGGGCCACCCCTCGAACAACCACGTCGCCACGAGCCTCGTCGGCCGGACAATCTCCCATCAAGGTGCCACGAAAAGAGCATTCAACCCCGTTGGGGGCATTCCAGGCGTAGTAGTACGTCCCGCCCACCCGTAGATCAATGTCGCAGCGATGGAGCGGCTCCGGATCGGGGCTGAAGTGGACGCGCACCTGCTCGGGAATGGTCAAGGCGTCAAAGACCAACGGCATCCGCGCGTCGAAGGCGCGCGTCGTCATCACCTCGGTGTGGCTGATGAATTCCGTCACGGCCGAGCCGTGTCGATTCCTTCTCATATCCCTCTACGCTGGTCGTCACGCCACTGCCAACCCTCTACTTCGGAGCACTCGGTTGCGGTCCCGTCGACGATGCGGTCCCGCACGCGTCGACCTTGGTGCGCCACTCCTCGATATCTCATTACTCTGCCGCATTGGGTCCATGAGTGCGGGTCGTCACAACTCATCTGGCTGTGAATGAATTCATGGGATTCTAGATACGCTGAGCAGACGTGGCTGGATCGAAGAGGTCGCGTATGAGCGAGATCCGGAGACAACTATGGACGACCATCGGGCCCGAGAGTTGTTGAGGGATGAGCGAACGCGTGTCCAAGAACTCCTCGATGCACTTCGCAGCAATCAACAACACGATCGCGACGGTGCGAACGAGTCGGGCGATATGAGCGATTCATCTGAGTCGCTCGTCAGTGAAGGTACCGACGACGCCGTGGCGGTTACGTTGTCGCTGCGCCTCGAGGCATTAGACCGCGCCGACGCGCGACTCGACGAAGGAACGTACGGCGTCTCTATGTTGAGTGGATCTCCGATTCCCGACGAACGACTGGAAGCCGATCCGGCGGCCGAACTTACGGTCGACGAAGCGCAAAACCTGCGATAACTGACTTCACGGCTGATCCCTGATGTGGGTCGGTGCGCCAACCACGCGGGTTCGTAGAATTGACCGATGTCGCGCTTTGACCTCGCGATCTTTGATTGTGACGGGGTCCCATTGACGGTGAACGACTCGCCGTTCTTACGGAGCGAGGAATCCTGGCCGCGCTCGGCTGGGACCTCACCGAGGACAAGATCATCCAACGTTTCGTGGGACGTTTAACCACGCAAGAAGACGTGGAACGTCAACTTCGGGGGGCGGGTCGACTGGGGGGTCGACTTCGAGTCCCACACTACGAAGAGGTCTTTCGAGCCGAGTTGCTCTTCACGACGTGATCGATGCCCTCGACAACATCACGGTCTCGACCCGCGTCGCTTCGAGCAGCGGCCACCAAAGTCTGCGCTTCAAGCGGCATCTGACGGGCCTCTATTCCCGTTTCGCGGGCAACATCTTCAGTGCGGAGGACGTGACGCACGCGAAGCCGGCCCCGGACGTGTTCTTGTTCGCCGCGCAGGCAATGGGCGCCCCGCCCCATCGAGGTGCGCCTTGAAGACAGTGTGGCGGGCGTCGAGGCGGGCGTCGCCGCCGGCATGACGGTCTTCGCATTTGGCGGTGGCGTAACGAAGCCAACCCTCCTCGAGCGTGAAGGGTTCACGCTCTTCACGCACATGTCTGCCTTGCCCGCGTTGCTGGCCTAGCCCTCGATGGTCGGGAGGATCGCCGCTGCTCACTGCACCGTTTCCCGAGCTCGCGGCGCGCCAGAGCGACACTTACTTGAGGCGTCGTCGGATGGCTCGGGCCAATTTTCCGGCGGCCCCGTCGTCGAAGGATAGGAAGAGCGACGGTTCGACCAGCTCGAGTTCCATCACCGCCCATCCCTCGTCGACCAGGACGAGATCGACTCGCGCGTAGAGGACGTTGGCGAAGAGCGGTTCCGCGAGCACGCGCTGCGCAAGGGCCCGCGACTCCGGCTCGGCGACCGCGCGGCTCATCTGCTCGCGGCGAAAGAGCGAGTTGCGGTCCACGTCGGCGACGTGCAACATCGCGCCCTTCGTGAGGGCGTGGGAGAACTCACCGTCGATGAAGACCATCGCTCGCTCGCCGACGGAATCGACCGACGCGATGTAGGGCTGGATCACCGCGTCGCGACCATTGAGGTGCAGGCGAGCCACGTGGTCGCGCGCCAGGTGGCGTTCATCGGCGCCGTATTTTTCGGCGTCAATTGATCCGGCCCCGACGGTTGGTTTCACGACGAATCGAGTGTTGGGAAATGATGGCGTCGCCCCGACGTCGCAGAACGACGTGGGAACGATGCGATGACCTTTCGCCGCCAGATCCACGAGGTAGTGCTTGTCGGTCGAGTACTCCACGACCGAGAAGGGATTGCACAACCTGGCAACGCCACTCGCCCAGATGAGAAAGCCGGCACGGTCCTTGGTGTAGTCCCAGGTCGAACGGATGACCACGAGTTCGTAGTCGGCCCACGACACCCGGTCGTCATCCCATACGCACAACTCTGCGTCGATGGCCTCGGCGGCGAGCGCCTCGCGCAGCAACGGCCAATCGTGGTCGACCTGTTCGCCGACGGTCGTGGCGACCGCGACGCGCCTCACGGGGTGAAGAGGAACGTCGCGTGCTGGGCGAGCGTGGCAACGGGGCCCGGCCAGATGCCGAAGACCACCGTGAGCGCCACGCCGAAGGCAATCACGGCGCCGGTCCACTTCGGGACCACGACGCGCGCACCATCGAGGCGGTCGTCGCTGTACAGCGCGAGGGTCCAACGCAGGTAGAAGAAAGCGGCGATCGCGGCACTGACCAGAGCAATCAGCGCGAGCGCGCCGCCACCGCCGTCAACGACCGACGCCAGCACGGTGTACTTCGCGTAGAAACCCGTGGTGAGCGGTGCCCCGAGTTGACTGAGCAAGAGGATGGCCAACGCGCCGCCGAGCCACGGCTGGCGTCGCGCCAGTCCTTGGTAATGCTCAACCGAATGATGTTCATCCCCGACGCCACCGATCAACGTCACAATGGCGAACGTCGCCACCACGATGGGTGCGTAGGTTATGACGTAGAAGAGAGTCGCCGACGATCCGCGCACGGTACCGGCCCAGACACCGAGCAGGATGAAGCCGGCGTGGTTGATCGACGAATAGGCGAGCATGCGCTTGACGTTGCGCTGCACGAGGGCGAGGCTGGCGCCCACTACCGTCGTGAGAACGATCAAGACGAAGAGAATGGGACGCCAGGTGTCCAACTGCGTGCCGAGGGCCGAAATGATCACCCGCAACAGCGCGGCGAACGCGCCGATTTTCACGATGGACGCCATGAGGCCCGTGACCGGCGTCGGCGCCCCCTCGTAGACATCGGGTGACCACAGGTGGAAGGGCACGGCGGCGACCTTGAAGGCGAAGCCCACGAGCAGGAGTGCACCGCCGGCGTACAACAGTCCGGGATGCAGCACGACGTTCGAACCCAAGAAGTACGAGATCGACGTCAGGTTCGTCGAACCGCTGGCGCCGTAGAGCAAGGCCGCACCGTAGATGAAGATGGCCGAGGCGAAGCCGCCGAGCAAGAAGTACTTGAGCGCGGCCTCGGACGAGGTCGCTCGGCGCCGATCGAAGGCGACCAAGACGTAGAGACCGATCGAAAGAATTTCCAGGCCGAGGAAGATGACGATGAGGTCGTTGGCTTGGGTCATCAAGAGGGCGCCGGCGCTCGAGGCGAGGGCCAGGATGTGAAATTCGACCCCCGACACACGTTCGCGAACGGCCCAGTCGTGCGCGACGAGGGCCGTCATGATGACGCTCAGGGCAATGACGCCCGAGGCCACGACGGAAAAATCGTCGAGCACGATGGCGTGCGCGATGGTGGTGGAGGCCCCGGCGCGCGCGACGCAACGCCACTGGACGACGTTGACCACGATGCTCGCCGCACCGGCGGTGACGATGGTGGAGGTCGCGACCCAGAGAGGGACCTTGCCCCTAGCCAGCGCGGAGGCGAGCACGAGGACCAGCGAGGCCCCGAAAAAGATCAGGACCGGCAGGATGGCCAAGTAGTGGATCGAGGGGATGACCAGTTTCATTTGTTGAGCCCGCCCGGTTCTACGTGCTCGATGAGTTGCTGCACCGACGGCGTGATGCGGTCGAGGACGGGCTTGGGAAAGACACCGAGGACGATGATCAAGAGCACGATCGGTACCAGGACCCACTGTTCCTTCGGCGTGGCGTCGGCCAGTTCCGCGTTGGGGCCTTCGGCCTTGCCGTGAAAGACCCGTTGGTAGGCCCACAAGAGATAGACCGCCGCCGCCACGACCCCGAAGGTGGCGACGACCGCCCACCAGGCGTGGGTGGCGAAAGTGCCGATGAGAATCAGGTACTCACTGACGAAGCCGTTAAGTCCCGGCAGTCCGATCGAGGCCAACATCACCACCGTGAACAGGGCCGCGAGGATGGGCGCCGGTCCCTGGAGACCGGTGAAGTCCTTGATGAGGATCGATCCCCGGCGTTGCTCGATGAAGCCAATGATGAGGAAGAAACCAATGGTGATGACCCCGTGGTTGAACATCAATAGGACAGCACCGACGGTGGCAATCTGGGACCCGGACATCACGCCCAAGGTGATGAAGCCCATCTGGGCCAACGAAGAGTAGGCCACGAAACGCTTGAGGTCGGGCGTCTTGCAGGCGAGCATGGAACCGTACAGGATGCCGATCGCGGCGAGCGTCAAGAGGAGAGGTCGCATGGTCGGGAGCGCCAACGGGAAGAGACCCACGGCGAAGCGCAAGAGGCCGTAGCTGCCGAGCTTGGCGAGCAGGGCCGACAACTCGATCGAGCCGGCCGTCGGCGCCTCGGCGTACGAGATCGGCGACCAGGTGTGGAGTGGCCAAATCGGCGCCTTGACCGCGAAGGCAATGGCGAAGGCGATGAAGAGCCAGACCTGCGTGCCGTGAGCCATGGCCGTGCCCGACAAGGCGCCGTAGGAGAAGGTGAGCGCCGTGGTGGGCAGTTGGTGCTGGTGGGCGAAGCCCAAGTACAAGATGCCAATGAGGAGGAAGGCCGAACCGGTGAAGGTGTAGATGAAGAACTTGAGCGCCGCCTTGGCCCGTTGCGTCGCCCCCCACTGGCTAATGAGGAAGTAGCAAGGAACCAGCGTCAATTCGAAGAAGATGAAAAACAACAGCAAGTCGTGGGCGAGGAAACTACCCATGGTGAACGACGTGAGGAGCAGCAACCACGCCACGAACGCCGGCTCTTGGCGCCGGTCGCGGGCCCCGAGCAACGCCAATAAAACCGTGAGCGCCGTCAGCACCACCATCAAAAGCGAGATGCCGTCGAGGGCGACGTCGTAGGCCAGGCCAAAGGGGACCGAAAGCACGTGACGGGTGGCGAAGTCGAAGGTCTGGGCGTGGGGAACGTGATGGTTGTAAAGCACGGCCACGACGATGGCCAGTACCATCTCGACCACCGACGTGACGAGCGCCACGACGTAGGCCCGGCCCGGCGTTTTTTGAACCAGCGCGGCGCCGAGCGCGCCGACGAGTGGGACCACGATTAAGAGAGTGAGCCACGTGGAGGAGTGCATGACTAACCGACTCTCGCCACGAGGTAGACAATGATGACCGCGACGCCCAGGACGGTGGCTAAGGCGTAGTGGCGAACGAAGCCCGACTGCACCTTGCGTAGACCGTCACCGCTTCGTCGCACCGCGACGGCGAGACCAGTGATAGCGCCATCGAGCACTTTTGGCTCGACCACGTCCTCGCCGAACTGCGCGCCGGCCGTGAGGGGACGCCCGATGGTGGCGTCGTAGACGTCGTCCCAGTGCCAAACGCGCTCGAGGAACGTCGATTCGTACTTGGCCGATGAGGTGATGGAGCGCCAAATGGTGAAACCGGCCATGAGACCGAGCACCGCGGCCGCGCTGTCGACCACGGCCAGTCCCCACTGCGCGAGCGTGCCGGCGTGCGCACCCGGCGCCACAAAGCCGAAGGTCGGCGAGAGAAAACCGCCGAGCGAGTCATGGTGGATCCACGGCAGGCCGAGGACGCCACCCAGCACCGACAATCCGGCGAGCACGACCAGCGGCGTGGTCATGGCCCACGGGGACTCGTGTGGATCGTGACCCCGGGCCCCGTCACGGAAACGCTCGGTGCCGCGAAAGGTCAGTACGAAGAGACGGGTCATGTAATAAGCGGTGAGTACCGCCGTGAGCACGCCGAGCACCCACAGCGGTTTGTTGTGCTCGAAGACATTGGTTAAGACCTCGCCCTTGGACCAGAACCCGGCGAATGGAGGGATCCCCGAAATGGCCAGCCACCCGACGAGGAAAGTGGGAAAGGTGAGGGGCAGGAACTTCGCCAGCGCGCCCATCTTTCGCATGTCCTGCTCCCCGTTGAGCGAGTGAATGACCGAGCCCGAACCGAGAAACAACAGGGCTTTAAAGAAGGCATGGCTCACCATCAAGAAGATGGCCGCGCCGTACGCGCCCACCCCGACGGCCAGCACCATGTAGCCAATCTGCGAGATGGTCGAGAAGGCGAGCACCTTCTTGATGTCCTTCTGGGACGTGGCAATGGTGGCCGCGACGAAGGCGGTCACTCCCCCGATGACGGCGATGGTGAGGCGTCCCGAGGACGACAGCGCGAGGACCGGCGACATGCGCACGAGGAGGTAGACCCCGGCCGTCACCATGGTCGCCGCGTGAATGAGGGCCGAAACCGGGGTGGGACCTTCCATGGCGTCGGGCAGCCAGTTGAACAGTGGAATCTGTGCACTCTTGCCCGTCGCGCCGAGCAGCAGCGCGAGCACGACCAAGGTGGCGATGGTGGGCGACAATGACTCGGCCCGAGCGAAGATCGTTTGATAGGTGAGCGTGTGCAGGTGGTTGAAGAGCAAGAACATGGCCACGAGCATGCCGACGTCGCCGACCCGGTTGTAGACGAAAGCCTTTTTGCCGGCCGACGCCGCCTCGTCGCGATCGAAGTAAAAACTGACGAGCCAGTACGAGCAGAGGCCAACGCCCTCCCAACCCACGAACGTGAGGACGAGGTTGTTGGCGAGCACGAGCAACAACATGGAAAAGACGAAAAGGTTGAGGTACAAGAAGAACTTCTTGTAGTCCTTCTCGCCGTGCATGTAGGCCGTGGAATAGAGATGGATGAGGGCCGAGATGCCGGTGACGAAGAGGCACATGGTGATCGACAGTGGGTCGACCAAGAGCGCGGCGGGCACGTGCAGCGTTCCCACGTCAATCCACGAGAAGAGGTTGACCGTCACTTCGCGCGACGAACGCGTCAGCAGCACGAAGAAACTCACCACCGAAAGGACGAAGCTACCCGCGACGACACCGGTGGCGAGCCAACCAATCTGACGCTCGTTCATGTAGCGGCCGTTCAACAAGACGGCGATGAAGCCCCCGAGGGGCAGCACGAGGATAAGAGAGGCCGCGAACGCCATCTCAGCCCTTCAACTCTGAAAGTTCGTCGACGGAAGTGGAGGAACGGCGCCGAAAGACGGCGACCACGATGCCCAGGCCAACGGTCACTTCGGCCGCCGCCACGACCATGACGAAGAAGACAATGGCCTGACCGCTGATATCGCTGAGCGTGCGCGAAAAGGTGACGAAGGTGAGGTTAACGGCGTTCAACATCAGTTCAATGCACATGAACATGATGAGGGCCGAACGACGAGTGAGGAATCCGAAGGCGCCGATACCGAAGAGCACGGCGGCCAAGACGAGGTACCAGGCGGCGGGAACGTTCACGCGTTGACCTCCTGGGGCTGCGAAGGGCGCTCGCGCCGGGCCAGCAGCACCGCACCGACCACCGCGATGACGAGGAGTGCGGCCGTCGCCTCGAAAGCGAAGAGGTAGGTCGTAAAGACCGCGGTGCCGAGGGCCTTCACGTTGCCCTGACTCGAGGAGAGGTGGGTGGTGACCGACATGGCACCGGTGACCCAGTGGGACCGAGCCATCAAAGTGATCAATCCGCCCACGGTGAGGACGACCCCGACGCCGGCGAAGGCGCGCTGGCCGACGAGCGGTTCGAAGTTGACGTGGTCGCGGCGATCGACGCCGAGGAACATGATGACGAAGAGGAAGAGCACCACGATGGCGCCGGCGTAGACGATGATCTGGACCGCGGCGAGGAAGTCGGCTGATTGGGCCACGAAGGCCACCGCGACCCCGAAGAGGGTCATGATCAGACAGAGCGCGGCGTGGACGGGATTCTTTACCGCGATGACGCCGAGCGCGCCAACGACGATTAGAAGGGCTGACGTCACGAAGACGAGTACGGCCGGGACGGCGTAGGTGACGCCGATC
Organism: Acidimicrobiaceae bacterium; assembly: GCA_025350565.1. Taxonomy (GTDB): domain Bacteria; phylum Actinomycetota; class Acidimicrobiia; order Acidimicrobiales; family RAAP-2; genus RAAP-2. The sequence continues at coordinate 25,355 of JANXXO010000096.1, read as the reverse complement.
ACGGCCGCTCCCCCCGATGCTTTCGCTTGGGCAGTTTGGCCTTGGCCGTGGCGAGCATCCCCTGCAGACCACGCTGCTCGAGGGGTACGTCTTGGGGTTGAAAGTGCTTGGGAAAGATGTTGCGTAACTGCTTGGAGCCGGTCGCCGCGTCGTCGCGCTCGAGCGACGACTGACCGGCTTCGGGCGCTCGGACGCCGGCGCCGAGGTCCCCCGTCCATTGGACTACACCTTCGTACTGCGCGTCGCCGTTGGGTGACGTGGCGCGCATCCATCCACCGGTCATGGCCGACTCGCCCTCGCGCCAGTCTTCCCACGGCAAGCGCTGGGGATAGCCCTGATCGTCGACGAGCAGTTCGGCCTTGGTGTAGATCGCGTCGGAACGATTGGTGAAGGAAAACTCGAACATCTTCGATTCGGTGATGGCCTGGGTCGGGCAGGCCTCCACGCACAGGTCGCAGTGGATGCAGCGTAAGTAATTGATTTCGTAGATGTAGCCGTAGCGTTCGCCGGGACTCACGGGGTGGTCGGGAGGATTATCTAGTCCCCGGACGTAAATGCAGTTAACGGGACAGACGCCGGCGCACAGTTCACAGCCAATGCACTTCTCCATACCGTCTTCGTAGCGATTAAGGACGTGGCGACCGTGTTGACGAGGCTGCTTGGGACGCTTGTGTTGGGGATAGCTGGTCGTCACGGTCGGGCGCACAATGTGCTGCAGCGTCAGCTTGAAGCCGCCAAAGAAACTGAGGGGACTACTCATCCGTCCTCCTCATCGGTGACCTGACGCAGGGACTCGGGGCGAAGCGGACGCTCACCCACGACCGGCAACACCGAGTCGGGGCCCACCTCGCGCGACTGACCGAGCTCGAAGGACCTCGCTAAGACCGAGTACGAGAGGAGGACGAGCGCCGCCATGATGAAGCCCCAGCCTTTGCCGATCACGAAGCCGGCCACGATGAGCATCCATCCGAGACTGAGCGGAATGAGGCGCTTCCATCCGAGGTCCATCAACTGGTCGTAGCGGAACCGCGGCAGTGAGGCGCGGAACCAGATGTAGCAGAAGGCGAAACCAATGGTCTTGAGCATGAACCACGCGATGGGAAAGAGCCATCGTAGGTGGGCCACGTTGGGAATCCATCCGGCCGGGCCGCCGAGAAAGAGGGTGACGATGATCGCCGACATCGTGATGGTGTTCATGTACTCGGCGAGGAAGAAGATGGCGAAACGGAACGAGGAGTACTCGGTGTGGAACCCTCCCACGAGTTCGCTTTCGGCTTCGACGACGTCGAAGGGCGGTCGGTTGAGTTCGGCCGTGATGGCAATGACAAAGACGACGAACGGCACCACGCCGAGACGCACCAGGTTCCAGTGCCAGATCCCGCCACCCTGCGAATTGACAATGTCGTGCACCGACAACGAGCCCGTAACCAGCACGACGGTCACGATGGTCATCCCTAAGGCCGCTTCGTAACTGATCATCTGGGCGCTCGCGCGAACCGACGAAAGCAACGGGTACTTGGAACCCGACGACCAACCGGCCAGCATCACGCCGTAAACCGAGATGCCCGACATGGCGAGCAACAAGAGAATGCCCATGGGCGGGTTCGCAACCTGGAGTTGCACGAAGTGGCCCGCGATGGTGAGCGTGCCGCCGATCGGCACGAGTCCGAAGGTAATGACCGCCGGTAACAATACGAGGAAGGGCGCCAGCTTAAAGACGACCCGGTCGGCCTCGCTGGGCACCAGGTCTTCTTTCAGGATCAACTTCAGTCCGTCGGCAAGGGTCTGGAGCAATCCAAAGGGACCCCATCGTTGCGGGCCAATGCGACTTTGCATGTCCGAAATGGCCTTGCGTTCGAACCAGATCATGAAAATGACTGAGGTCATCAACAAGCTGAAGGCCGCGATCACCTTCACCACGACGATGAGCAGCACCGCGAAACTCACTCCGTGGGCGAAGAGTGGATCAGCGGACGCGAGCCAGGTCATTTGCTGTCCAGTCGCACTTGGCTAATGACCTGGGACCCGTCGAAGAGGGGACGCAGCACGTCGTGGCCATCGCCGTCGACGGAGCCGAACGCGATCTCGGTCGAACCGCGCGCAACGGCGTCATCGAGCGCTACCGGCAGGTGCGCCGTACCGCGCGCTCCGGTGACCGTCACCACGTCGCCGGTCGAGGCGCCCAAACGGTCCATATCAATGTGGTTGAGGTGCACGACGGTGACCGCGGTCAAGCCCGCCAGGGCTGGCGTGCCTTGCACGGCCACGCCGTCGTCGTACAGGCGCCGACTGAGATGCACGCGCAACGAATAGGCGTCGGCCAGGGGTACGTCCACGTGGCGTCCCGCCGTCACGTCGTCCCACCCGGCGGGCTTCACAGCACTCGACGCGTCCACGCGAGGCACCGTCGTGGCCCCACTGGGCGCGCCGAGGCCCACCTTCTCGGTGGAGCGGATGCCGGGGAACGCCATCGGGTCAAGTGGCCGTCGGGACGTTCGCGCGCCGGCGTCACCCACGACGATCCCTTCGTTGGCCGCGTCGCCCAGTACCGACAACGCCGGGTAACTCGTCGTCTCTTCAATGGCCCGCGCGGCCTCTTCGACGGAGCCCAGTCCGATGCTCTGGCCGAGCGCTTCGGCGAGTTCCGAGGCAATGGCGACGTCGGGCCAGGCCGAACCGGGGGCCACGATCTTGGGCGACACGGCGCTCACGCGCCCTTCGATGTTGGTGACGGTGCCCGTTCGCTCGTGCTGCACAGCGGCGGGCAAGACAACGTCGGCGTACGCGAGCGTCGATCCACCGTGACCGGTCACGACGATCACTTCGGCCCGTTCCAGTGCTTCGGTGGCGCCCACGACATCGACGACATTGCCGCGCAGGTCGCCGCCGAGGAGCACGAGTACCTTCTGCTCTCCCGATCGCAAGGCGTCGAGTTGCGCCAGAGCATCACGTCCAGCGTCACTGGCGAACGCGCGACCCGGTCGAAGCTGCGGGGCGAGTCCCATGTCGAGGGCACCCATGACGTTGGCTCGACGAAGGGCCGGTAAAAATTTCGCTCGCGGGAAGCGTTCGGCGAGCGTGCGAAGGGCGTTCTCCATGACCGCACTTTGTTCGGCCATGTTCGCGCGACCGACCACGAAGACGACGTCCTCGCCGGTTTCACCAATGAGGTCACGAGCGCGCTGGAGTTCTTCCTCCCCGACCACGAGTCCCAGGGGCACGCCGGCACCGCTATCGCCCAAAGCGCGCGCCACGAGATGGGCCTCGCCAGGACGGACCGCCAACGAGACGGTGGCGACTGACGTAAGGCCACTCGCGCCGAACGAGAATTCGACGAGCGATCGGTGGTAGCGAACCACGTTCTCGCGAAGTCGAAGGAAGAGAACAGGAAGTTCTTCGCGCAGATCGCCCGTCAGGGTAACGACGGTACGGGCGCGGGAGGCTTCGTCGATGGTCGCGCGCGGCAGTGCTTGCAGGAGGGCCGCGTCCAGTCCATCGCCGTACTGCGCATCGAGGTGCTCGGTGCCGAGCACGCCGCGAAGGAGTCGTTCCCACGCGAAGGCGCCTTCGTTGGTGAGGGCGGCGCCGCCAATGGCGCCCACGCCGTTCGGGTTGGACGCACCACGACGGAGAATGGCGGCCGCTTCGCTCAAGGCGTCACCCCAACTGACCGCCACGAAGGCGCCGTTGCGCCGAACGAGCGGCGTGGTGATGCGGGTCGAAGCGAGCAGTGGATCGGTGGACGACTCGTTGCCGTCAATGGAATCAATGACGAAACGGCCCTTGTCACAGAGCCACCCGTGGTTCACGGGTTCACTGTCCACGCCCAAGACACGCGTGAGACGGTTGCCCGACGACTGCACCGCCACGCGGCATCCGACCGCGCACGTCGTGCAGGTGCTCTCGATCTGTTCGAGGTCCCAGGGCCGGGCGCTGAATCGATAGGGCCGGGCGGTCAAGGCCCCCACCGGACAGATCTGGACCGTGTTGCCCGAGAACACCGAGTCGAAGGGCTGGGTCGGGGAGGTCGCGACTTCGAGGAGGTCACCTCGGCCGGCGAAGGCGATCTGGGCGTCGCCGGCCACTTCACTGGCGAATCGCGTGCAACGCGCGCACTGGATGCAACGTTCACGGTCTAGAAGTACGAGGGCGCCGATTTCGACGGGCTTGACGAAGTGACGCTTCTCTTCAATGAACCTGGTCTCGCCCGAACCATGCGTGAGTGTTTGATCCTGCAATGGACACTCGCCGCCTTTGTCACACACCGGACAGTCGAGCGGGTGGTTGGCGAGCAAGAACTCGAGGACGCCGTCTTGGGCCTTCTTCACTTTGTCCGAGTCAGTGACAACGGTCATGCCGTCGTTCACCTTTAAGAAACAGGCCGGCTGCAACGTTGCTCCGCGCGGACCTTCCACTTCGACGAGGCACATGCGACAGACCCCTACCGGCTCCATACGTGGGTGATAGCAGAACCGCGGCACGTAGGTACCGGCGCGTTCGACCGCCTCGATGAGCAGTTCTCCCGCGGCCGCTTCCAGCGAACGCCCGTTCACCGTGATGGTGACCATGGAGCGGACGGCCTCAGTCATTGGGGGCAGCCTCCGTGCTCGACGTGCGCGACGAAGTCGTCGCGGAACATGGAAATGGCCGAATGCACCGACGAGGGAATGGAGGGCCCGAGCACGCAAATGGTGGTCTGCTGGGGCGGCCAGGTGAGACCCGGGGCGATGTTGTCGCAAAGGTCGAGAAGGAGTTCAATGTCCTCCATGCGTCCCCCGCCGTGTTCCATGCGGTACATGGCGCGTTCAATCCAGCCGGACCCTTCGCGACACGGCGTGCACTGTCCGCACGATTCACGCGAGAAGAACTTGGTGATCCGCCACGCCGCGCGCACGACGCACGTGGTCTCGTCCATCACCACGATCGATCCGGACCCGAGCATCGAACCTTTCTCGGCCACTTCGTCCTGGCCAAGAGGCAGATCGAGAAGTTCCGGCCCAAACCACGGTGCCGACACGCCACCGGGAATGATGGCCTTGATGGCTTTGTCGCCAATGACGCCGTTGCCCAGCTGCGGGTCGTAGATGAGGTCGCGAAAGGTGTTCTTCACCATCTCGATTTCGTAGACGCCGGGTCGGTTGACTCGACCGGCCAGGGCGAAGAGTCGCGTGCCGGTGGAGCGGCCACCCCCGAGGGCGGCGAAGGCGGCGCCGGAGTTCGAGATGATCCACGGGAGGTTCGACATGGTCTCCACGTTGTTCACGACGGTGGGCTCACCATAGAGACCGGTGACGGCCGGAAAGAACGGAGGCTTGATGCGCGGAAAGCCGCGCTTGCCTTCGAGCGCTTCAATCAACGCCGTCTCTTCGCCACAGATATACGCACCGGCGCCGGGATGCACCACGATGTCGAGCGAAAACTCCGAGTCGAAGATCTTGCTGCCGAGCGCGCCGAGTTCGTAGGCGTCGTTCACGGCCTGTTGGACCCGTTCCAGTCCGAGGGCGAACTCGCCCCGAAGAAAGATGTAGACGCTGGAGACTTGCAGCGCGTAGGCGGCGATGATGCAGCCTTCCACCAACTGATGGGGGTCGCGCTCCACCAAGAGGTGATCTTTGAAGGTCGCTGGTTCCGATTCGTCACCGTTCACCACGAGGTACGAGATGGGGGCCTTGCGCAGCATCGACCACTTGCGCCCGGCGGGAAACCCGGCGCCGCCGCGACCCAGCAACGAGGCCTGATCGACCTCGGCCGCGACGGCCTCGGGGAACATGGTCAAAGCCTTCTTCAGTCCCTCGTAGCCACCGGTCGCGAGGTAACGCGTCAACGTGTGCGAGTCGGCGAACTCCGTTCGCGACAACACAATGCGCGGAGCGCTCAAGGTGGCCACTACTTCGCTTCTTCCGCTCGCGCGTCACGCGCCGCGATGGCGACGCGGCGTTCGCTGGCGACTTCTGCCCGCGAGGCGTGCAGACCGCCAGCGCGCCGGACTCTGATCAAGGTGCCGTGACTCGGGATGTCGTGGTCCAAGGTGCCCGCCCGCAACTCGGCCACCACGTGGTCGAAGGCCTCGGGAGTGGTCGTGCGCACGTAGCGATGGTTGACCTGCACGCACGGAGCGAAGTTGCAATCAGCGAGGCACTCGGTCTCTTCGAGCGTGAACAGTCCGTCGTCCGACGTCCCCCCCACGGAACAGCCCAGGGCGGTACTGGCGTGCTCGAGCAGTTCGTCGCCCCCGGCGAGCAGGCAGGCAATGTTCGTGCAGATGCCCACGACGTACTTCCCTACGGGCGCCAGGTGGAACATGTCGTAAAAGGCCGCCGTACCGCGCACGTCCGCCGGCGTCGTCGAGGTCAACTCGGCGACTTCGGCGATACCTTCGTCGCTCAGATAGCCATCTTGTTCTTGAGCGAGATGCAGCAGCGGCAACATGGCCGAGCGGGGCCGCGGGTACAGGGCCACCACCTCTTCGGCCCTTCGACGGATATCGACGCGGAAGTGACTCATCGATCGACCTCGCCCATGACCGGATCGATGGTGGAGATAACGGTGATGGTGTCGGACATCGAGCCGCCGCGCATCAAGAGCGAGACGGCCTGGAGATTGACGAAACTCGGTCCGCGAACGTGGAGTCGGTACGGCTTCGCCCCCCCATCGGCCACGAGGTAGCACCCAATCTCGCCGCGCGGTGACTCAACGGCAAGGTAGACCTCACCGGGCGGCACACGGAACCCCTCGGTGAAGAGTTTGAAGTGGTGAATCAACGCCTCCATGGACTCACCGATGCGCGCTCGCGGCGGCGGCGTGACCTTGGGGTCCTGACTCCGGTAGTCGCCGCCCGGCATTTTCTCGACGCATTGACGCACGATGCGGATCGATTCACGGATCTCGTTCAAGCGGATGGCGTAGCGGTCGAAGTTGTCGCCGTAGGTGCCCACAATGACGTCGAAATCCACTTGGTCGTAGGCGAGGTAGGGCATGGCCCGTCGCAGGTCCCAGGCGACGCCCGTTGAGCGCAGCAGTGGTCCGGTGACCCCGAGGGCCAACGCTTCTTCGGCCGTCAGTGGGGCGACCCCGATCATTCGGTTTCGAAAAATCGGCTGTCCGGTCAACAGTTCGTCGTATTCGAAGGTCCTCGCGTAAATGGTGTCGCAGATGACCAACACGTCATCCTGCCAGCCGTCCGGCAGGTCGGCCGCGACCCCGCCGGGGCGAACGTAGTTGAGGTTGAGGCGAAGACCGGCGGTCTTTTCGAAGAAGGCGAGGATGAGTTCTCGTTCGCGCAGCCCGTAGATCATCATCGACGAAGCTCCGAGGTCCATGCCGTTGGTCGCCATCCAGACCAAGTGCGACGAGATGCGATTGAGCTCGCTCATGAGCATGCGAATCCACACCGCGCGCGCCGGTACTTCTATGTCGAGCAACTTCTCGACGGTCATCGAGAAACAGAGTTCGTTAATGACGGGGCTGAGGTAGTCCATGCGCGTGACGTTGGTCGCGCCTTGGACGTAACTCAATTCCTCCCCGGTCTTTTCCATGCCGGTGTGGAGGTACCCAATGACCGGTTTAGTGCGCAGCACGAACTCGCCGTCGAGTTCGAGCATCAAGCGCAGCACACCGTGGGTCGACGGGTGCGACGGCCCCATGTTGATGATCATGGTTTCGTCGTCGCGACGCTCGAAGTCCACGGAGGTGGGATCGAGCGTCAGGCCGTCGAGGCGCAGCACGGCGCCCACCTCACGACCGAGCTCGTTGACGTTCGTCGTTTCGCGGCGCTGGAGTTCCTGCGCGCCTTCGGACGTGTCGGCGGTCAAGAGCTCAATGCGCTCCGCGGTGCGCACGTTCGGTTCGCTCATCGCGGACCCGGCGACTCTTTGAACTGCACGGGAACTCGTCCGGCGCCGTAGTCCTTGCGAAGGGGGTGACCCTCCCACTCTTCGGGCATCAAGATGCGCGTCAAGTCGGGATGATTGGTGAACAAGATGCCGAGGAGATCGAACGCCTCGCGCTCCATGGCTTCGGTGCCGGGATAGAGCGTGAACAGCGAGTCGACCTCGGGCGCGTCGTCGCCGGCCTGGACGCGCACCCGAACACGCTGCTTCTTCGAGAGGCTCAACAAGTTAACGACCACCTCGAAGCGCGTCCGCACCACGCCGTCGGGGACCCATCGATCAAAGTATTCGAGGTAGTCAACGCCGCAGACGTCGACACACATTTCGAAGTCGTCGTCGCGAAAGGAGGCGACGAGTGCGAAGTACTGCGCCGGCGTCGGAAAGCAGCACTGGTCCGCGGCGAGTCCTTCGCTGGTCAGTACGCCCGGGGGGGCCGCTGGGGAGAGGGCGATCACTTCGGGGTGCCTACCCTCACGGCGACCGGTACTTCGGGCGTCCAGAGACCTTGGGCCGAGTCGACGTGCACGGGGCGACCTTCGTCGCGCCGCTTCATGATCTCACCGGTGCGAATCTGCTCGTGCAGGGTGAGAATGGCGTGCATCAAGGTCTCGGGACTGGGCGGACAGCCCGGCGCGTACACGTCGACGGGGACAATCTGGTCGACCCCTTGGACAATGGCGTAGTTGTTGAACAGTCCGCCAGTCGACGCGCACACGCCCATCGAGATGACCCACTTGGGTTCCATCATCTGGTCGTAGACCTGACGGAGCACGGGCGCCATTTTTTGGCTGACTCGACCGGCCACGATCATGAGGTCGGCCTGGCGCGGGGAGTTGCGAAAGACCTCCATGCCGAAACGCGCGAGGTCGAAGTCGGCCCCGCCCGTCGCCATCATCTCAATCGCGCAGCACGCCAGCCCGAACGACGCGGGCCAGACGGAGGCGCGGCGAGCCCACCGAACGAGGTCCTCAATCGGACCGGTCAAGAAGTTGTGTTGCAGGTCTTCGAGGGCCACTAGGCCGCCTGATCGGAATCGGAGTTGATCCGCAAAATCGTTGAACTACTGGTGCGCGACGGCACGCCGCTGACGAGGTGTTTCACCGGACCCCACGACAACGCTCCTTCGGCCACGAGAAAGAGCAACGCTCCAAAGACGGTGACCGAGAACGTCAGTATCTCGACCAATCCGAACACGCCGAGTTGGCGAAAGACGACGGCGAAGGGGTACAGAAAGACGACTTCAATGTCAAAGATGACGAAAATCATGGCGACCAGATAGAAGCGCACGGGAAACCGTGCCGGCGGTTCGATTTCGGGGACAATCCCACACTCGTAGGGTGCCAACTTCGCCTCGGAGGGTCGCTTTCGAGGGGCCAGCAGGGCTGACATCACGAGCGAACCCGCACCAAAGAGCACTCCGAGAATCAGAAGCCCCAGTATTGGTAAGTACTGGTCCACGGACATCATTTCTACCAGACCTGCACGACCCCTCGAGAAGTAGAGAACGAGGTCGAACGTCCTAGGCTGGACCGATGGCCACGCTGAAGGACGTCACTTCCAAACCGACCGTTTTCGACGCCGTCATTGTCGGCGCGGGACCGAGTGGCTCGGCCTGCGCCTACTGGTTGGCCAGGGCCGGTTGGTCGGTCTGTCTGATTGAGAAGAAGCACTTCCCGCGCGAGAAAACCTGCGGCGACGGACTGACCCCGCGCTCGGTCTTCCAGCTGGCCGAGATGGGACTCGAATCGGTCGTCGCCGAACATGGCCACAAATACAAGGGCCTTCGGGGCTTCGGCTTCGGGGCCACCCTGGAAATGAACTGGCCCGAGCACCCGGTCTTTCCCAACTACGGCTACACCATCACTCGGTTCAACTTGGACGGATTGGTCGCGCAAGAGGCCGAGCGACTCGGCGCGGTCCTCTTGAATGGCGTTGAAGCGGTCGCCCTCTTGGATCCCACCGAATCGCCCCGGGGCGGACTCTTGGGCGCGGCCGGCGTCGTGGTCCAGAGCAAAGAGGCGCCACAGACGCAGCAAATCCGGGGCCGCTATCTCATCGTGGGCGACGGACAGAATTCGCGCCTCGGACGAGAACTCGGGACCGTTCGCAACAAGTCCTGGCCCATGGGGATGGCCCTTCGCGGTTATTACACCAGCGAGCGTCACGACGAGCCGTGGATCGACTCACACCTTGATATTCGTGACCCGAGTGGCACCGTCGTACCGGGTTACGGTTGGATCTTTCCCCTCGGCGATGGTCGCGTCAACGTGGGCGTCGGACTGCTCTCCACGGGCGGAGCCTGGAAGGGCGTCAACACCACCAAACTGCAAGAGTATTTCGTCAGCCAAACGGCCGACGCTTGGGGACTCAACGACCAGACGTCGTGCGGGGCGCCGACCGGCGGACGTCTCCCCATGGGACTCGCCCTCGGTCCCCACGCGGGACCCAACACCCTCACCATCGGCGACGCCGCGGGCACCGTCAATCCCTTTAACGGTGAAGGCATTGCCTACGGTTACGAGACGGGACGTCTCGCCGCGGGCGTGGTCGGCGAGGCGTTACTCGCCAACGACGCCGAAATGCTGGGGCTGTACGACGAGCGCCTCGACACCTCTTACGGCGACTACTACAAGGTGGCGCGCGCCTTCGTGCGCATTATCTCCGAGCCAAAAATCCTGTCGGTCTGCGTGGGTGTCGGCATGCGAATCGCCCCGCTGATGAATGAACTGCTCGCCATCATGGCGAACCTGATGCGCAACGACCAGAACGGCCCCGCCGAAGTGGGCTACCGGGCCCTCGTGCGCCTCGCGGACGTTATTCCCGAACGGGCTTACGACATGCTCCTCGGCGACCAGAAGAAGTTAGCGGTCGAGCTCCACTAGGCGTTGGCGAATCGGCTCTCGGCCGATCGAGTTGACGATCACACGGCGGTTGACGGCGAGGACGTAATGCGCGACAGCATTATGTTGGCGAGGTCGCTGACGAATTGTTTCGACTCGGGCCACTTCGCCACCAAGGCGCTCATCGTCACTTCGTAGTGGCCGCTCGTCAGTTCGATCGAGATCAAATGCGCGGGATTCGCGCCGGGCAGCGTCAGCGTGGCTTCTCCCGCGCGCACGAAACCGTGTTCGAAGGTCACCGGGCGAAAGTTCACCCCCACGTCGCCGGTGGGACTCTTGGTCCCCCCAATACCGTCGAAGAGCGCCACGTTCGACGTGACGAAGCACGAACCGAAATTCGTCTTGCTCATCTCGCTGGTGTCGCGTCGCACCATGCCCGTGGTGCGGTAGTACTGCGTGGTCGACTCCACGTCGATGCCACCAAAGGAGGAAGAACTGTAGGTCTTGGAAGAAACCTGCACGTTGGGCAGTTCGCCGGCATTTCCGTAGACGCGATCCTTCGCGTTGGAGACGCCCATGCACCGTTGGAAAAGGTTGGTTACTTTCAGCCACGTGGGATTGGTGTTGGGCACCGTGGTCGATGAGGACTCGATTTTCCCCACCGGGGTGAAGAGTAACTGAATGGGCGACGCGGACTTCACGAACCACCCCGAGGGCAGATCCTTCAGTGAGAGGTTGACGCCGCGAACGTTGGCGATCTCGCGGGCGTTGGCGGAGCCACCGTTCAGCCACGAACCAATGCCGCCGGCGAGGGCGGCGAGTAACACCACCGCAGCGACCGCCAACACCCCGGCGCGGCGGCGATGGCGAGCGACCGTACCGCCGCGCGCGAGCACCAACGCCCGAAGGGCTTCGAAGTCAGTGGTGTGGCGCGTACGCCAGCAGTAGCGCACGCCGCCCACGGTGGCGAAGAACTCGAGACCGCGCGCGAAACGGATCAATTGCGGATTTTGCACTTCGTCCCAGGGCGTCTGCCACGCCACCGCGGGGTCCCCCGCCAGTTGGGTGAGTCCGCTGTCGTCAGCCAGCAAGGTGACGGGCGAAGTCATTCCGTGGGGGACGAAACTGGGCCCAACGGCCCAGCCCTCGCTGCGAAGCGTTGTACTCATGATGTCGCTGCAACCTCCGCCGATTCAGCCGCTCTGTGCACCGTAGTGGCGAGGTCCTCGACGCTGTGCGCGAACGAGACGAAGAGGATCTCGTAGGCGCCGGGGGCGAGCGCAACCCCGCGATCGAGCATGGCGTGAAAGAACGCGGCGTAGAGTCCGTTGTCGCACAGAATTTTCGCTTCGCGAAAATTGGTCGGGGTCTCGAATTCGTCGCGCGAGAGATAGAGACCCATCAAGGGTCCCTCGACGGGGCAACGTGCGTACAGTCCACTTGACCGGATGGCCGCTTGGAGCTCGTTCGCGAAGGTCGCCACGCGCGACGCCAAGATGTCGTACTGGTCGCCATTCACGAGACCAAGGACGCGAGTCCCCGCCGCGGTGGCCAAGGGATTACCGGACAACGTACCGGCCTGATAGACGGGACCGAGGGGAGCGAGTGACGAAAGGATTTTCTTCGATCCGCCGAAGGCGCCAATGGGCAGACCGCCGCCGATCACTTTTCCGAAACACCAGAGGTCGGGCGTGACCCCGAAGTACTGTTCGGCGCCTCCGGGAGCCAAGCGAAAGCCCGTGATCACTTCGTCGAAGATCAACAGCGCGCCAACCCGGTCGCATTCGTCACGAAGACCCTGGAGAAAGCCCGCCGCCGGCGCCACGAGATTCATGTTGGCCGCGACCGGCTCGACTAGCACCGCGGCGACCTGGTCGTCGAGAACGGGGACGTGGTTGTAACGAGCCACGATGGTGTCGCTCACCGCGCCGGACGTCACCCCGGCCGAACCGGGAAGCCCCAACTGGGCGACGCCGCTGCCCCCGGCCACCAGTAACGCATCGGAGTGACCGTGGTAGCAGCCGTCGAACTTCACGATCTTGTCGCGACCGGTCGCCCCGCGAGCGAGTCGCACCGCGCTCATGACGGCCTCGGTACCCGAGGAGACGAAGCGGACCTGCTCCAGCCCGGCGACGCGTCCGACGATCATTTCGGCGAGCAGTACTTCGCCGGGGGTGGGCGCACCGAAGGTGGTGCCATCGCCCACCGCCGCACGGAGTGTCTCGACCACCTCGGGGTGGGCGTGACCGAGCAGTGAAGCGCCGTAAGACTGGACGTAGTCGATGTACGTGGTCCCTTCCACGTCTTCGACGTAGGCGCCCCGACCGCGCACCACCGTGTAGGGAGTGCCCCCCACGGAGCTAAAGGAACGTACCGGCGAGTCCACGCCGCCCGGTATCACCGCTTGGGCCCGTTCGAACCACGCGGCGTTCGAGTCGCTCAACGGCCAAGCTCTTCGGCCAGTTCGCGAGCGAAGTAGGTGAGCACGAAGTCCGCCCCGGCCCGTCGAACGGCCGTCAGCTGTTCGAGGGCGACGGCGGTGCCGTCGATCCACCCGTTCGCCGCCGCCGCCTTCACCATGGCGTACTCGCCGCTCACGTGATAGGCGCACACCGGGACATCGAGTGCCTGGCGTAGATCACTCACGATGTCGAGATAGGTCATCGCCGGCTTCACCATCACGATGTCGGCCCCTTGGGCGACGTCGGCGCGCGCCTCGCGAAGCGCTTCGCGGCGATTTCGATAGTCCTGCTGGTAGCCCCGGCGATCACCGCCATCGATGATCTGCACGTCCACCGCTTCGCGAAAGGGTCCGTACAGTCCACTGGCGAACTTGGCCGCGTAGGCGAGGATGATCGTTTCCTCGAATCCGGCGCCATCGAGCGCGGAACGAATGGCCCCGACTTGACCGTCCATCATGCCGCTCGGCGCGACGACGCCGGCCCCAGCAACCGCCTGGGACAACGCGACGCGCGCGTAGAGCTCGATCGTGGCGTCGTTGTCGACCGTCCCGTCACCGCGCAGCGCCCCGCAGTGCCCGTGGCTGGTGTACTCGTCGAGGCAGAGATCGGCCATAAGGACAATTTCGTCACCGAAGTCATCGCGCAGTGTCCGCAGGGCCATTTGGGCAATGCCTTGGGGGTCCCAGGCCCCGCTGCCAACATCGTCTTTGGTGGCGGGTACCGCGAACAGAATGACGCTCGTCACGCCCACGCCCACCAGGGCACGGACTTCTTCGCGCAAGGAGGCGACGGTGTGTTGGAACTGTCCCGGGAGGGAGCGGATGGCCTTGGGTTCGCTCAGCCCCTCGGCGACGAAGAGTGGAGCCACGAGGTCGCTCGGAGCGAGTGTCGTCTCGGCGACCAGTCGGCGCAGGGCCGGCGTCCGGCGAAGGCGGCGGGGACGTTCAGAGGGAAACACAGCTCCAGCCTATTGCGGGCTCCGCGCGCCATTTATTCCAGTTCGAGGAGTCTCGTCCGCAACGTGGGCCCCCAACCTTCGAGCACTCGCTCGTGCGCGGTGCGCACGACCTCGCCCGTGGAGGCCCCCGGCACGACCACCCAGGTGTCGCGAACCACGGACGACTGCGCGACCCGCCAGGCCGACGGGGCGCCGATGAGCACCACGTCGGCGTCGCCCAGGGTCGTTCGTTGTTCCTCGGTGAGTTCGAGCGACAACGTCTCGTAACAGGCCAACACTGTGACGGCGCACTGTCGAGACCGAAGTGCGGCCGTGAGCTCGCCGCGCATCTCTCGTGCCCCGATGATCAGCACCGGATCGTGTTCGATCATGGTCGCCAGGCTCACGGCCGGGCCGTCGGCTTGGGCGCGCACTCCTAGTCCCAGTTCTCGTAGTGCGGCCGTCGTCGTGTCGCCGACGCTGAAGATTTCCACTTCGTCCAGGGACGCCTCCATTGCGAGAGCCACGTAGACGCAGCTGCGCGCACTGGTGACCACCACCGAACGGAAGGAACCGTAGAGGGCTGCACCGGCCAACGTCGCCTCGACGGCGTCAACGTCGAGATAGCGAGTGGTCGTGAGAGGAACCACGCTGACGGTGGCGTCGGTCGGCAACCACGCGTGGAGTGAATCGTTCATACCCTCTTCGCGAGTGAGCACGATCTTCACGCGCCGGTGTTCCAGCCCGTCAGTTCAGCCCCGCCCAGTACGTCGCGCAAGGTCGTGGCGAGTAGTCGGCCCACGACGTTGGGATCACTCCCGGACTGCTCGGCGCGCACGCTCCGTGTGCCGTCCACGGCGAGCATGACGCCGTGCACGGAGATTGTGCCTCGCTCCACGGTGGCGTAGGCGCCCGCGGGAATCGAACAACCCGCACCGAGTTCACGGAGGAAAGCGCGCTCGGCCACGAGCGAGGTCATGGCGCGAGCGTCGTTGAGCGGGGCCAACGACGTCCTCGTCGGGTCGTCGTCACTGCGCACCTCGAGCGCCAGGGTCCCTTGGCCCACTTGGGGCACGAACCACGCCGTGTCGAGCCGCTCGCTCGCCAAACTCTCCACCCCGAGACGCTCGAGCGCGGCCGCGGCGGCCACCACCGCGTCGACACCGTCTCGGCCGGCCTTGGCGAATCGCGTCGCCATGTTGCCACGAAGCCCCACGATGCGAAGATCGGGACGGCGTTCCAGCAACAAGGCCCGGCGTCGCGGTGATCCCGTGGCGACGGTGGCGCCGGGGCCGAGTCCCGCGAGGGACCGGCCCACCAACACGTCGGCGGCGTCGCGTCGCTCGGGCACGCACACGATCGCCAGTCCGGGGGGTGACGAACTCGGTAGATCCTTCGCGCTGTGGACGGCGACGTCGGCCGCACCGTCAAGCACGGCGCGCTGGACTTCTATCGCGAAGACGCCCATTCCTCCGAGCGATTCGAGCGAGGCACTGGCTTCGCGGTCACCGGTCGTTTCAATTTGCACCAATTCGCTGTCGACGCCCCGGCTCGACAACAGTGATTGCACGATGGCTGCTTGGGCCAAGGCGAGAGGTGACCGACGCGTCGCGAGTCGCAAGAGGCTCATAGATCGAAGAGACTCCGAGTGGCCTCGCTCAGTCGTATTCCCTGATCAGTGCCGGCAGCGTCTTTGAGAGCCACGGTCGGACGGTGGGCGAGCTTGGCCATGACCGAACGCAGGAGCGAGTGCACTCGTTCGCGCTGTTCGGGCGTCAACTCGGCGAGTTCGTGCTCGCGACGAGCGAGTTCACCCGCCACGACGTCGTCGAAGTACTCACGCAGTTCACTCACGATCTTGGCCGCCCCTCGGGCCCGTTGGTCGCTCAAATACTTCTCCACGTCACTCTCAACGATGTGGCGCGCCTGGTCGAACGCCTCACGCCGATCGCCGATCGCTTGGCCCACTCGGTCTCGAAGATCACCAATGTCGATGCGCTGCACGTTGGCGAGCCCGTGCACGTCGGCGGCAACGGCGCGCGGAAGCCCGAGGTCGATGATCAAAACGGACTGCGTACATCGTTCTAAGTCGGCCCGGGTAATAACGGGCGACGTGACTTCGACGGCCGCGACGACCAGGCGAGCCGAGGTGACCAGCGCGGTCACGTCGTCGAGCGTTCCCGTCACGACCCGATCGTCGTCGAGCTCGCGTGCCAACTCTTCCACTCGCGCTGATGAACGGTTGCAGATCGTCACTCGTTGCACGCGCGCCACCGAGGTCAAGAGGCTGCGGGCAATGCCGCCGGCCAGTTGGCCGGCCCCGATCACCAGCACCTGCGCGCCGTCGAGGTCCACGCCCAGCTCCCTCGTGGCCAACATCACCGACGCCTGCGCGAAGCTGGTCGTACCGCGCGCGATCTGAGTCTCGCTT
The DNA here is from genome assembly GCA_025350565.1 of Acidimicrobiaceae bacterium. Classification (GTDB taxonomy): domain Bacteria; phylum Actinomycetota; class Acidimicrobiia; order Acidimicrobiales; family RAAP-2; genus RAAP-2. The sequence goes on along the minus strand of JANXXO010000096.1, from coordinate 8,796 downwards.
CGCACTCGTCGTCCACTCGCCAAGGCGCGCTGAAACAGTTCGGTGGTCTCGGGGCCGGCGGTCAGCTCTTCGGTGGCTAACTCCAGCGCTCGGCGCAGTTGTCCTAGTACCTCGAACTCACCGGGCACCACGGACTTCAGTCCCGACGCCACGCTGAAGAGGTGAGTCGCGACGCCTCGATCGAAGTGAACGCTCAAGTGGTCCGAAAATTCGCTGACGGGCAGTCCCGTGGCCCCCGCCAGGGTGTGCGAAATCTCGTCGATCGCCCCGTGGAAGCGGTCGATCACCGCCACCACCTCGGTACGAAGACAGGTAGAGACGAAGACCGCTTCGTGGATGTTGCGTTGACTCATCAAGGTGCGCAGTACCTTGTTCCACTCGTGCTCGGGAATCGTGGCGCGCTCGAGCAGGTCGAGCGAGGCGTTCTCGTGATCGATGCCGACCGAAATCAACGCCACGTGCGCACCGTCCTCGTCACGAAGGACCCCGCGCCGGGGTGGGCGTGGCGATGCCGAGGGAGTGCAACAGTCCTCCGCCGAGGGGACCGGTGCCGTTGTTGAGGTGGTACATCAGAATCTGCAACTCAATGGAGAAGTCGACGTAGTGCACGGCCGTGCCAATCGGCACGGTCAACACCTGGGGCGCGAAATTGAGGAGTGCGTGAATGCCGGCGCCGACCAACTGGTCGGCCACCTGCTGGGCGACGCTCGGAGGCACGCAAATCACTCCGACCGTGGCCGCCACGATGGGCTCGGTGAGTGACTGCACTTCGTGCCCGGCGACGACGGTGCCCACCACGTCGGACGCCACGTCGTAGAGCGCCGCCAATCGGGCACCGCGAATGAGGAAGTTGGTCGAGTTGACCAGCGCCCGTCCCAGATTCCCGATGCCGACCACGACGACGTCGTACTGGAGGTCGTGACCGAGCGCTTCGGCGATGCGTTCATTGAGGACCTTGACGTCGTAACCCGCGCCGCGCGTACCGAACGAACCCAAACCGGCGAGGTCGCGGCGAACGGTCGTGGCGGTGACGCCCGCCAACTCGCCAATCTGTTGGGAGTCAATGCGGTTGAGGCCACGACTTCCCCAACTTTCGGCGATCCGTTGGTAGACGGGCAGACGCGCAATCGTCGGCTCGGACAGTTTCCTCGTGCGAAGACGCGGTGTCGCCATGTTGCAACGCTACCGGAGGTAGTTAACGCCCCATTTGACGGCTGCGTTCCGCGGCGGCGGCCACGGCCTCTAAGAAAGCCGAACGGACGGCGCGGCTTTCGAGAATGCGCAGTCCCGCCGCGGTCGTTCCCCCGGGCGACGTCACTTGGGCGCGGAGTTCCTCGGGTGACTCACCCGTGGCCATGAGCAGGGCCGCCGATCCTTCGAAGGTCCCGATGACCATTTTCTTCGCCACGTCACGCGAGAGACCTTGGTGCACGCCCGCTTCGATCAACGATTCCACGACCAAAAACAAATAAGCAGGCATGGGTCCCGAGAGTCCCGAGACGGCGTCGATGTTGCGCTCCGAGACCCGCACCACTAGTCCGACCGCTCCCAGAATCGACTCGGCCCAGTCGAGGTCGTCCTTCACCACGTGCGCGCCACCAGCGATGGCACTCACTCCTTTGCCCACGAGGACTGGGATATTGGGCATTGAACGGATAACGGCTGCGGTCTCGGGGAAGCTCGCCTCCAGACGCGCGGTGGAGAGTCCCGCCACCACCGAAAGGACCCGGGCAAAACCCATGGCCCCGGCGACCCGGGCGGTGGCCTCGGCCTGGTCGGGCTTGACGCACAGTACCGCTCCGGTCTTCGGGCCCACGTGTTCGCTTTCCAGCGCGGCGAACACCGCGACGCCGGGCAGTCGCTCCTCGAGCACGGCGCGCTGCTCGCCCGCCATCTCGATAATTGCCATCTGAGCGGGCTTGCACCACTTCGCACTGATGAGGCCCTCGGCGAGGGCCGAGCCCATGCGTCCGCCCCCGATGATGATGAGTTGAAAGTTCACGACTTCACGCTACAAGGTGGTCGTCAAATTTTCTTGCGGCGCCGATAGAGGGCCGGAAGTCCCAAGGACATCGCCGTCGGGTAGATCTCGTCGACGTAGTGCAAGGTCGCGCCGACGACTTCGTCGAGGCGGTCCACGGTGAGTTCGTTGATGGGGATCTGGCCCTGGAGGTAGATGCCTTCTTCGGGACCTATGGCGAGATGGAGCTCACGCAGTTCGGCATTCTTCACCAACAGGAACTTGTACAGGGCTTCGCGATTCTCCTCCGGCGCCGGCACCACTTCACTTTCGGCGTGCACCGTTCGTTGGCGAAGCGACAACCAGAGGGTGATGACGTCCTTCTCATTCCCTTTCAGACGGAGCAACCAGTGGTGATGGCCTCGGTCGTCGGGCAGCGCTTGATGCTCGATCCCGAGCAGGGCGGAGGCCGTCCACTGCTGCGCCCAGGTTCGCACCGTCGTGTCCAGTCGACTGGCCGACGCCGCGTCGGCGAGCGGCGCCCTGGTCACGTCAGCAACGCACGAGGCCCGAGAGCGAGAGGTCGTCGATCAGCGAGGTGAGTGACAGGGCCGCCGCGCGCCAGGTGTAGCGGCGTGCGGCCAGCACGGCGGCGTTGGACATGGTGGTGGACCGTTCGGGGTTCAGGACCTCTTCCACCGCATCCGCCCACGTCGTGGCGCTGCGATCGCCGATGAGATAACCCGTGACGCCCGGCTCGATCAACGTCATCAGGCCCCCCACGTCGCTCGCGACGACGGGTGTGCCGCAGGCCGACGACTCCAATGCCACGAGACCGAAACTCTCAGTGCGCGACGGCACCAACATGACGTCCGAGGCGCGCATCCAGGTGGAAAGCAGTTGGTGGGACTGCGGGGCGACGAAACTCACGTGCTCGATGACCCCAGCCTCTTGCACTCGTTGGTGCAGTTGAGCGAGGGTGCTTCGTCCGTCGGGACCGGACGGTCCTCCGACAATGGCCAACATGGCTTTCCGTCCGCGACGACGCAACTCGATGAGGGTTTCCAGGGCCAGATCGACACCCTTCAACGCCTGCAACCGTCCGACGAAGAGCAGCATGGCCTCCTCGCCTTCAATGCCGAGCGCACGACGGGCTTGGGGTCGAAAACCGGGCGCGAAGAATGCGTGCTCCACTCCGAGCGGCACGAGGTGCACGCGCGACGGATCAGCGTTATAGAAGCGCACGAACTCCTCGGCCTCGACACCGCAACTCGCCAGCACCGCGTCGGCGCACGCGAAGATCGCCGCCTCTTGAAAGGCGCGGTCCTCTGATTCGCCTTCGAAGAGATCGGCCTTCACCCTCTCCAAGGTGTGGAACGTCATGATCAAGGGAATGTGGAGTTCGTGCTTCAGGCGGTGCCCGGCGAGACCGCTCAGCCAGTAGTTGGCGTGCAGAGCGTCCGGCGTCCCGCTGCAGCGAAAGAGCGTGGCTACCGCATCAGTAAAGGCCCCAATGTGGTTGGCCAACTCTTCGCGTTCGAGCGAAGTCGGCGGCCCGGCGGTCACGTAATGGACACGAAAGCCCGGCTCCACCACGACCTGATCACGTACCTGGTTGTTGTCTCGACGGGTGTACACGTCGACGTCGTGGCCGAGACGCGCGAGCGCACTGGAAAGTTCGCGAACGTACACGTTCATCCCCCCGCCGTCCCCGGTACCCGGTTGGGCGAGAGGTGAGGTGTGATAGGAGAGGACCGCGAGACGTGCCACGAGCAGAGCCTACCGGTGAAATTCCTGATTCCACTTGGAAAGTGGCGTTACGAACCGCTCCCCGAGAGCACGATGTACGCCACGTTGCGCGAGGGAACGAGACCGAAGTCCCGTGAATCAGTGGAGGCCCCCGCGTTGTCGCCACGAAGGTCGACGAGCGAGCCTTTCCGTCCGACGCATCGTTTCAAGAGCCAACGCGTGGGGTCGCGCGGATCGCGGACGACCACCACGTCGCCGTTACGAATTGGTCGCCACCGGCGAAGGGCGGTAAGACGTTCGCCGGGCACGTAGGTCGGTGACATGGACGAACCTTCCACCGTCACCCGTCGAAGGAAATACTCCAAGAGCCGCCCCATTTCTCTGAACGATAGACGAGGAGCATGACTAACCTGCGTTGGTAACCAAGGATTTGTCCCCGCGAACGCACTCAATCGAAAGGTGAAGCCATGACGCTTCGAACCCGCATTAATCAGCTTCTTGACGCGACCACCACTCCGCTCGCGGTGTCGGCGCACTGCGACCTCCCCTGTGGCGTGTACGACCCCGCCCAAGCGAAGATCGAAGCCCAGTCGGTGAAGGCGTGCATGGAGAAATACAACGCCTCGGGGGAGGTCGACTTCAAGATGCGCGCCACCTTCATCAAGGAAGAGCGAGCCGACTTGGTGAAGCATCACCTCTGGGTACTTTGGACTGACTACTTCAAAGCCGACCACCTCAAAGAGTTTCCCAATCTGCATGACCTCTTTTGGAAGGCGACCAAGAGCGCCGGCGAAGCGAAGAAGACCAACGACGTCGCCGTCGCGGACCGCCTCTTAAGTGAGATTGACGCCATCGCCGAAATTTTCTGGGCCACCAAAAAATAGGGATTCACCTCAACGTCACGCTGACGTCGTCGTGCGCCGAGCTGAGCGAATTCGGCCGTTACGCCAGTTCAGGGTGGCTCGGGCAATTGGCCAACAATGGGGTGGCCACCAGCGCCGCTTCATCAATTTCCGTGTGGCAAACCTGGCAGGTTCGATAGGTCCCGGCGCGAAGTCGCTCAAGAGCTCGGTCGACGTCGTTGAGCCTTGCTTCGATGGCGGTGACACTCTCGTTGGCGTACTCGGGCATACCTAACGGTACCCTCGCGGGATGTAGCCCCTGACGGCCACAAAGCGCTGGACCGGAGAATTCCGACAATCTCCCAGCGGTCTCGCGCCGTAGAACTGGTAACGCAACCCACAAGGAGACGGGCACCATGGAAGTAAACCCGAAGGATTACGGATCGACGCGGCGCTCGTGGGTCCGGTGGGGGTCAGCGGCCTTCCTCGCGGGCACCGTGTCGGCATCGCTGTTGGTCGTGGGAACTGCTAGCGCCCTTACGAGTCACGCCACCAAGGGCCTCACGGTCTCGGCCACCAAAACCTCCAAGCTCGGCACCTTCCTCGTCAGCGGAAAGACGCTTTATACGCTCAACAAAAATGACTGCAACACCGCGTGCTTGAAGTACTGGCCGGCACTCCTCCTTCCCAAGGGTGTCACCACAGCCACGGCCGGTCTCGGCGTCGACGCCGCCAAACTGGGCACGGTGAAAGTCGCGGGCGGACTTCAGGTGACGTACGCCGGCAAGCCCCTCTTCTGGTTCGTGAAGGACCACGGTCCCGGCAAGGTGACCGGCAATAAGCTCAAAGACACCTGGGGCGTGTGGTCAGTCGTCGTCACCGCCAAGCCCAAAACGGGTGGTGGCGTCACCACGACGTCGGCACCCGCCGGCGGCGGTGCAGGGTTTTAACCAACCACGGTGAAGCCATGACCGTCACCTTCGATCGCCACCTCGGTTCCGCTGCCACGACCCAGCGCAGCCGAGGTGGCCGTATGCGCGCAGTCGCGACGGCGCTCGCGGCACGAACCTATCTCCCGGTCTGCTTTCTCACCGTCGGCGCCGCGGCGCTCGTCGCGACCGGTTGGATAAGTCACTGGGGCGGTGCGAATTTCACCGAGACGTTGTTCAGCCTTCGCGTGAGTGTGATCGGACCCTCGACGCTGGTGATCATTTCGATCCTCATGATCGCCGAACGCGTCTGGCCGGCCCAACAACGCTCGCCGGTGGCGCGCGGGTATCGCCAGGACGCGCTCTATACGGTGCTCAACTCGACGCTCACGTTGCCGCTGATCGCGGCGCTCTCCCTCTCGTTCTCCACGGTGGTGCGTTCGCGTCTCCCCTGGCTCACCTTTCCCCGCGTGGCGGTGCTACCTCACGTCCTCGTGACGGGCGCCATCGTTATCGCCATGGACGGATGCAACTGGGCAGCCCACCTGGCGAACCATCGCTCGAACACTCTCTGGCGCTTTCACGAACTGCACCATTCGCAAGAGGACATGAGCGTGCTCACGGTGTTTCGGACGCATCCCTTCGTCCACATCGTGTACACGGTGGCGCTGATTCCGGGCATCGTGCTCCTCGCCAACGGTGGCCTTTCTACGGGTCTCCTCATTGCCTACGCCGGGTCGGTGGCCCTGGCTCACTCGAACATCCGACTGAGCTTCGGACCGGTGCTTGGTCGAATCTTCGTCAGTCCGAACTTTCACAGGATTCACCACCGTCTCGAAGGTCGCCAAGACGTCAACCTCGGCTTCGCGCTCACCATCTGGGACCAGATGTTTAAGACGGCCGTCTTTCCGACGACCGAGACCGTAGCGATTGCGACGGGACTGCCGGGTCGAGCGCTGATCGTCGAACAACAAGGGGCCAAACCTCATCACTGCAAGGTCTTCGTGGCCCAGTTACTGGCGCCCTGGCGTCCCATGAGTGCCGAGGCTCGAGCAACCCTGCTCAACGCCGATGATCCCCGCGAAATGAAGGCCTAGTGCAACGTTCCCTCACCCGCATAGCGCAGCTCCGCGCGACTCTTGATGCACCCGAGATGCGCGCGACGCAAGTGGACGTGACGCTCCTCGTGGTTCGTCTCGCGCTGGGGTGGGTCTTCATCTACAACGGCGGAGGAAAGCTTTTCGGGTGGTTTCATCGCGGCGGCATCCACGCGTACGCCCCCTTTTTCGCGAACACCGCCCATCTGCACCCCGGCACACTGTTCGCCGTACTGAGCGGCCTCACCGAATTCGCGGGTGGTCTCGCGCTCGCGCTCGGACTACTCGGTCGACTTGCCGGACTGGCGATCTTCGGCGACATGGTGATCGCCGTCATCACGGTGACCTTCAAGAACGGACTCGAAGGCAACACTCTGGGCAGCGGGTACGAACTGAACATCGCGTTGGCCGCCTTGGCACTGAGCGTCGTCGTGCTCGGCAGCGGGCGCTTCTCACTCGATTCTTCTTTGGGCGCGTGGTACCGCGGTCGTCGCGAGCGCCTCACTTCGTCGCCGGAGCGCGCAACCGCGTGACCGCGGGCACGCACAGTACAACCGCCACGAGTCCCCACATCACCGACCCGCAGATAATCAAAGTTGCCTTTATCCCGATGACGCCGGAGACGGGACCCACGATGGCCATGCCAATCGGCAGTAGGACCAGTGAACCGAACCAGTCGTAGGCGCTAAGCCTCGACAAGAGTTCCGTGGGAATCTCGCGCTGCATCGTCGTGCTCCACTGCACACCGAACACCGAAAGTGAGATGCCTTCCAGGAACGAAGCGGCCCCAATGACGACGGCCGACCCGCGAAAGGCCAACAGAAAGATTGGCAGGGGCGTCACGAGGGTGGCCATGGTCGCCACCAAGAGCGGGCGTCGCGGGTGGAACCGCAACATGATGACGCCCCCGAGCACCGCTCCCGCCCCCTGAGCCGCCAGAATGAGACCCCACGCCTTGGCTCCTCCCAGTGACTGTTTGGCGACCACCGGGCCGAGCACGAACATCGAGGCCGATAGCGCATTGAAGATCGAAAACTCGATGACCACTACCCACAGCCACGTCCTCACCCATAGTTCGCGCCAGCCCTCGTGCAACTGAGCAACGAATGACTCTCGCTCCACGGAGGCGCTCCAGTCAATCTTCACGAGGGCCAACGAGATCACGCTCACCAAGTAGGTGAGACCATCGATCACGATGGCCCACCCGGGGCTCCAGAGCGCCACGATGACGCCCGCGAGGGCCGGTCCAATGATGGCGCCGGTCGACGCGGAGATGCCGTTCAAGGCGTTGCCCTGTTGCAACGCATCATCACTAAGCATTTGGGGCACGATGCCGGTCAGGGCGGGGCTGAAGAACGCTTGACCGATGCCCAAGAGAGCACCCAAGGTCATGAATCCCCACAACGGCGGCGCGCCCAGAAGTACCCAAAGCCCGAGCCCCAGTTCGGCCCCCGTGCGCAGGATGTCTGACTGCAGCATGAGCGTACGGCGATTGACGCGGTCCCCCACGACGCCACCGACGAGCAAGAGCACGACCAGTGGGACCGTCTCCGCGGCCAACACGTAACCAACGTCTGACGCCGTTCCGTGCGCCAGGACGGCAAAGACCAGGGCCACGGGCGCCATGCTGCTGCCAACCTGCGACGCGGTCTGACCAATGAAGAAGAGTCGGAAGTTGCGATTCTCTAACGCCCGAAACCATTTCCCCGATGCCATTACGCAACCTTACGAAATCCAGTGCAATAACTCCGTTCTGTCGTTGCTCTGCATCTCGAGCCAGTTGAAATCCGCTCCGTTAAATTTCCATCGAATCGACTGTGTAAGATTCCTCGGCAGGTATCGCCACAGTGAGTTGTTTGTCAATGACCGGCATCTCAGGTATTGCCCAACAATGACGTCGGCGACGCGTAGTTGATGAGGGCCGCTAGCTCATCGGGAAGAGCAGGGGACTTTTAATCCCAAGGTGCCGGGATCGAGACCCGGGCGGCCCACCATGTGATCAAGAGTTTTTGGAGGTTGGCCAAATACTCTCGAGAGCATCCCTAAAAAATCGCTAACGGATTCAGAGTTCGAATGAGTTGGCGGTTTCAAGGGGTCACCGCAACGATTCGGTGAATCGGCAACGCTTGTTGCCTTAACCGAGGAGATTGCCCGTGACTGTTCACATGAGCCAAACCCAGAAGCAGATGGCCCGCCGTCTGCGGGCCAAAGGCCTCACG
>JANXXO010000075.1 GCA_025350565.1 Acidimicrobiaceae bacterium | reverse complement strand
GCACGACGGTCCCTTGGACCCCAAGTTGATGATGAAGTTCCGCGGCACTCGAGAGACCCAGCAGTACTTGGTCGAAGAGGTCCAGAACGTCTATCGCGACCAGGGTGTGTCGATTCACGACAAGCACATTGAGTTGATCGTGCGCCAGATGACCCGTCGCGGTAGACGTTCTGGACCTCTTCGACCAAGTACTGCTGGGTCTCACGAGTGCCGCGGAACTTCATCATCAACTTGGGGTCCAAGGGACCGTCGTGTAGCGGCGTACCGACTTCGACCTCTTGGCCGTCCTCGATGAGCAAGTGGCGCGCGATGGAGATCGACTCCTCCTGCACTTCGCCGTCGTTACCGACCACGGTCACTTTTCGCTCGCGACCGATCAGTTCGACGCGTACGACGCCGGAGAACTCCGCCACCTTCGCGGCGCCCTTGGGCGTACGGGCTTCGAAGAGCTCGACCACGCGCGGCAGGCCGTGGGTGATGTCGCTTTCGGTCACACCACCGGAGTGGAAGGTACGCATGGTGAGCTGGGTTCCCGGCTCGCCAATGGACTGGGCGGCAATGACGCCCACCGCTTCACCGAGCTCCACCAGTTGGTGAGTGGCGAGCGAGAGTCCGTAACAGGCCGCGCAGACGCCTTGGACGGCGTCGCAGGTCAGCGTGGTGCGTACCCGGACGCGGCCCACGGCCGAGTCCTCGCGTAGTCGTTCAACGTCGTCGACCATCAACATGGTGCCGTTCGCAATGACCGTACCGTCGGACAACGTCACGTCTTCGGCGATGACGCGGCCCCACAACTTGGTCTCCAAGTGAGCGCGCTGACCACGGGTGTCAGCGGCCACGTGCTCAATCCACATGCCGCGCTGCGTACCGCAGTCGAACTCCTTCACGATGAGCTCTTGCGCCACGTCGACCAGACGACGGGTCAGGTACCCGGAGTCGGCCGTGCGAAGGGCGGTGTCACCGAGACCCTTACGGGTACCGTGCGTCGAGATGAAGTACTCGAGGACCGAAAGACCTTCGCGGAACGACGACTTGATCGGGCGCGGAATCATCTCACCGCGCGGGTTGGACACGAGGCCCTTCATGGCGGCGATCTGACGGATCTGCTGGCTGTTACCACGCGCGCCGGAGTCGACCATCATGCGGATCGGGTTGTCGAACTTCGCGTTCATGGCACGGTCGGTGGCGTCACCGACCTCTTTGTTCGCGTTCGTCCAAATCTCGATCTCCTGCTGGCGACGCTCGTCGTCAACGATGACCCCACGTCGGTAGTTGGTCTCGACCTTGGCGGCCTGCTCCTCGTACTTGTTGAGGATCGCCGCCTTTTCCGAGGTGGTCACCACGTCGTCAATCGAAATCGTGAGTCCGGACTTGGTGGCGTAGCGGAAGCCGAGTGACTTGATGGCGTCCAATGATTCGGCGACCTCTTGGCGGCTAAAGCCTCCCGAGATCTCCTCGACAATGGTGCCAATGGGCGTGGCGTTCTTGCCAATCAGTTCGTTCACGTAGCGGAAGCTGAAGGGCAACGCTTCGTTAAAGAAGACGCGTCCCGGGGTCGTGAAGAGTGAACGGCTGGCGCCCTTCACTTCCACGCCGGCCGCTTCCAGACGGGTGTCCAGCGATGAACCTTCCGAAGGACGGATCTGGATGGGCGTGCGAAGACCAATGGTCTTGTCGGCCAAGGCGTTCTCGATCTCATAGACGTGACGGAAGACGGCGGGGTTGGCCAACTCCTCGTCGGCCGGCAAGGTCATGTAGTACGCGCCAAAGACCATGTCCTGGGCCGGCTCGGTGATGGGACGACCGGTGGCGGGCGTGAAGATGTTGTTGGTGGACAACATCAAAATGCGCGCCTCGGCCTGAGCTTCGGCCGAGAGCGGCACGTGCACGGCCATCTGGTCACCGTCGAAGTCCGCGTTGAACGCCTTACACACGAGCGGGTGGATCTGAATGGCCTTGCCATCGACCAGGATCGGTTCGAAGGCCTGGATACCTAAACGGTGAAGGGTCGGGGCGCGGTTGAGCAGCACGGGGTGCTCGCGAATGACTTCTTCGAGCACGTCCCACACCACGGCCTTGCGTCGTTCCACCATGCGCTTGGCACTCTTGATGTTCTGGGCCATCTGCGTCTCGATGAGACGCTTCATGACGAAGGGCTTGAAGAGTTCCAAGGCCATCATCTTGGGCAGACCACATTGGTGCAGCTTGAGTTGCGGCCCCACCACGATCACCGAACGGCCCGAGTAGTCGACGCGCTTACCGAGAAGGTTCTGGCGGAACCGGCCCTGCTTACCCTTCAACATGTCACTGAGACTCTTCAGCGGTCGACCGGACTGGCCGGCGACCGGACGGCCACGGCGACCGTTGTCGAAGAGCGCGTCGACGGCCTCTTGGAGCATGCGCTTCTCGTTGTTGACAATGATGTCCGGTGCCCCGAGGTCGAGCAGACGCTTCAGTCGGTTGTTTCGGTTGATGACGCGTCGGTAGAGGTCGTTGAGGTCGGAAGTGGCGAAGCGGCCACCGTCGAGCTGCACCATGGGGCGCAGGTCGGGCGGGATGACCGGCACCGAGTCGAGGATCATGGCCCGGGGGTCGTTGATCCGGCGGCCGTGCTCGTCACGACGGTTGAAGGCGGTGACGATCTTGAGGCGCTTGATGACCTTCTGGCGACGCTGGGCCGACAGCGGCTTGCGGCCGTCGGCGGCGTCAATCATCTCGCGCAGCTTGACCTCTTCCACATCGAGGTCGATGCGCTCGATCAGGCGGGAGATGGTCTCCGCACCCATACCGCCCTCGAAGTAGTCCTCGTAGCGGATGCGCAGCTCACGCCAGAGCATCTCGTCCTCGAGGATCTTGCGGGAGTGGAGGCTCTTGAACTCGTCGAAGGCGCGCTGGGCCAAGGTGATCTCGTCGTCGTAGCGCTCACGCACACCGGCCGACTCCTTGTCGGCCAGCTTCTGGCGGGCACGGACCTCGGCGTCCTTTGCTCCGGCCTTCTCGA
>JANXXO010000070.1 GCA_025350565.1 Acidimicrobiaceae bacterium | reverse complement strand
TTTTCCTTCATGCGCTCGTGGTCCGCGACGTCGGAGACCTTGCCAAAGCCAATGGCGGCCTTGCGCAGGTCGGCCGTCCCGAGGTTGGAGGTCATGATCAAAATCGTGTTCTTGAAGTCCACGGCGCGGCCTTGCGCGTCGGTCAGGCGACCATCTTCCAAGATCTGCAAGAGCGTGTTGAAGACGTCGGGGTGCGCCTTTTCGACTTCGTCGAAGAGCACCACGGAGAAGGGCTTGCGCCGAACGGCCTCGGTCAACTGACCGCCTTCGTCGTAACCAACGTAGCCGGGGGGCGAACCAACCAGTCGGCTCACCGAGTGCTTTTCCATGTACTCGGACATGTCGAGCTGGATGAGCGCGTCTTCGTCGTCGAAGAGGAACTCGGCCAAGGTTTTGGCGAGCTCGGTCTTGCCCACCCCGGTCGGTCCGAGGAAGATGAACGATCCACCGGGACGTTTGGGGTCTTTCAAACCGGCACGGGTCCGCCGGATCGCGCGACTGATCGAGATGACGGCCTCGTCTTGTCCCACGATGCGCTTGTGGAGTTCGTCCTCCATGCGCAACAGTTTGGTGGTCTCTTCCTCGGTCAAGCGGTAGACCGGAATGCCCGTCCACACCGCGAGTACTTCGGCGATGGTGTCCTCATCGACCAGGTCAAAGACCACGCCGCCCGACGCCTCAATGGTGAGGTCCAGTTCGTCGCGCTTCGCGACCAAGTCGCGCTCTTGCTCTTCTAAAGCCTTGGCCTGTTCGAGCGCACCGCTGGCCATGGCCGACTCCTTGTCGGAGCGCACGCGGGCAATGTCTTCGTCGAACTTGCGTAGGGCCGGCGGGGTGTCCATTCGACGAATCCGCAGTCGGCTGCCGGCCTCGTCGATAAGGTCAATAGCCTTGTCGGGCAAGAACCGGTCTGAGATGTAGCGGTCGGCGAGATTGGCCGCCGCGATGAGAGCCTGGTCGGTGATCTTGACGGCGTGGAACTCTTCGTAGACCTCGCGAAGACCCTTCAAGATGTCGATGGTCATAGCGACCGAAGGCTGCTCCACTTTCACTGGCTGGAAACGTCGCTCGAGGGCCGCGTCCTTTTCGATGTGCTTACGATACTCGTCAATGGTCGTGGCACCTATGGTCTGGAGTTCACCGCGCGCCAACATGGGCTTGAGGATCGAGGCCGCGTCGATGGCGCCCTCGGCGGCGCCCGCACCGACCAGCGTGTGGATCTCGTCGATGAACAAGATGATGTCGCCGCGCGTGCGAATTTCCTTCAGCACCTTCTTCAGGCGCTCTTCGAAGTCCCCGCGGTAACGACTACCCGCCACCAATGCTCCGAGGTCGAGGGTGTAGAGCTGCTTGTCGGCAAGGGTGACCGGCACCTGATTGGCCACGATCTTTTGGGCCAGTCCTTCGACGATGGCGGTCTTGCCGACGCCGGGCTCGCCAATGAGGACGGGGTTGTTCTTGGTGCGACGTGACAGGACCTGCATCACGCGCTCGACTTCCTTTTCTCGTCCCACCAGCGGGTCGAGCTTGCCTTCGCGCGCGAACTGCGTGAGGTTGCGACCAAACTGGTCGAGCACGGCCGAACCGCCCGCGCCCTCGGAGTCGCTCTTTTGGCCACCGCTCGCGCCCGGGGTTCCGGACTCTTTGCCGGCTTGGCCCGACATCATCTGAATGACCTGCGTGCGAACGCGGGCCATGTCAGCACCGAGGTCCGAGAGCACTTGGGCCGCGACGCCGTCACCCTCGCGCACCAGGCCGAGCAACATGTGCTCGGTACCGATGTAGGAGTGTCCGAGTTGGAGTGCTTCGCGCAACGAGAGTTCGAGGACCTTCTTCGCGCGAGGCGTGAAGGGCGGTGATCCGGGCGAGGGGTTGGTGTTGGCGCCAATCGCCTCTTCCACCTTTTCTCGCACGACGTCGAAGGTGACGCCCAGGGCGTCCAGCGCCTTGGCCGCCACGCCCTCACCCTCGCGAATCAGTCCCAGCAGAATGTGCTCGGTACCGATGAAGGCGTGGTTAAGGTCGCGTGCTTCTTCCTGAGCGAGCACAAGTACTCGCCGGGCCCGGTCAGTAAATCGTTCGAACAAGTGTCATCCTTTACGCGTCAATACATGAAAGTGTACCGGTCGACTGTGCCACTTGAACCCCACCCCCGCGACCACCCAGAATGGTCAACTGCTGAACAATTAGGCTGAAGGGGTGAATCCGCACGAACGACTACAACTGGCTTTCGTCCAATCCGACCTAGCGAAGTTGGAGACCCTTTTGGCCGAATCGGTCATTTTCGGTGACGCGTATCTCGATTCGGTGACTACTCATTTGATCTACGCCGGTGGAAAGCGCTTGCGGCCCTTGTTGGCCGTGGCCTCGGCCACCAGCGGCACCCGCCCGGCGACCCACAATGACCTCCTCGGTGGGGTCGCCCTGGAACTCATGCACCTCGCGTCGCTGTACCACGACGACGTCATGGACGAAGCCGAAGTGCGCCGAAACGTCGACAGCGTGAACGCACGCTTCGGCAACCTCATCGCCATCGTCGCTGGCGACTACCTCATGGCCCGCTCGGCCGGCATCGCCGCCGAACTCGGCAACGACGTGGCTGGCCTGATGGCGCGAACCCTCGCGGGACTCACGCGCGGTCAAGTGTCCGAAGTGCGCACCGCCTTTTCGACCGAACGCACCGAGGCCGACTACTTCGAAGCGATCGAGGGAAAGACCGGCACGCTCATGTCGTCGAGTTGTCGCGTGGGCGCGTTGACCGCCGAACGACCGAGCGTGGAGTGTGAAGCCCTCACCGAGTTCGGCCGATGTTTCGGCATGATCTACCAACTACGTGACGACATTTTGGACGTGACGGCCACGGACAATGAACTCGGCAAACCGGCCGGACAAGACCTCGCCGAGGGCATCTACAACCTGCCGACGATTTTCGCCTTGCGCGATGAGAGCATCGGCGACGAGTTGCACTCGGTGCTCGGCGCAATCCTCGATGACGAAGAACGCGAACGGGCTCGCAAACTGGTGGTGGCGACGGACGGCATTGAGCGAACCATGTCGGCGGCGCAAGATTATTTGGCGCAGGCCCACCGCGCCCTTAGCGTCTTGCCGAACGAAGAACTCGTTCGCGGGTTCTCCTCCCTCACCGAATCGTTACTCGAGGATCTGCCGAACTACTGATCCACCAGTGGCTTCAAGGTGGGGAAGGCAATGACTTCGCGAATGTTCGATTCGTCGGCGATCAACATGGCCAGTCGGTCGATGCCGAGTCCCAGCCCCGCCGTCGGGGGCAGTCCCCACTCGAGGGCCTTGATGTAATCCTCGTCAATTCGCATGGTGTCGGTTTCGCCGGCCGCTGCCAGCCGTGCCTGGTCCTCGAAACGGGCGCGCTGATCGACGGGATCGATGAGCTCGGAGAATCCATTGGAGAGTTCTCGACCAATGGCGTAGGACTCGAATCGTTCGACCAACTCCGGGTCGCTTTGGTGACGGCGCGACAGTGGCGAAATCTCGACTGGGAAATCGGTCACGAAAATGGGATTCCACAGCGTTGCCTCACAGGTCACTTCGAAAAGTTGCGAGAGACATCGACCCGATCCCCACGACGTTTGCGCCTCGACGCCGCGCTCGGACAACAACGAGGCCAATTGTTCACGGGGCGTGTGCACCGAGACGTCCTCGCGGACGGCCTCGCTGGCCAGTTCGGCCATCGCGCGTCGCGGCCAAGGTGCCGCGAACGAAAACGCTCGCCCTTGGTACTCGATCTCGGTCGTGCCGAGCACGTCCATGGCGACCCCCGCGACCAACTCCTCGGTGAAGGACATCATGTCCTCGTAGTTCCAATAGGCGGCGTAAATCTCGAGCATCGTGAACTCGGGGTTGTGCCGGGGACTGACACCTTCGTTTCGAAAGACCCGGCCGAGTTCGAAGACCCGTTCGAAGCCACCCACCACCAGACGCTTCAACCACAGCTCCGGTGCGATCCGCAAGAAGAAGTCGCTGTCGAGGGCGTTGTGGTGCGTGCTGAAAGGACGCGCGTCGGAGCCGGAGGCAATGGTATTAAGAATTGGCGTTTCCACTTCCAGGAAGCCCAGGGCCCAGCAACGCTCGCGCACCGATCGAACGACGGCGCTTCGTCGTTGCAACGACGTTCGCGTCATCGGGTTGGCCCACAGGTCGGCCTCGCGGTGCCGGTAACGAAGGTCGTAGTCAGAGATGCCCGCCCACTTGTCACCGAAGTTGTGCAGGGCCGTCGCCAGCACCACCCAGTTGACAACCTTCACCGAGAGTTCGCCGCGCTTGGTGCGAACGACTTCACCGGTGACGCCGACCCAGTCTCCCAGATGCAGTTTGGCGAACTCCTCGAACTCTTGGGTCACCGACGCCACCGCAAAGAGTTGGATCTCGCCACTGGAGTCGCGCATCGTGGCGAAGGCCACTTTTCCCTGACGGCGCAACAGCATCACTCGTCCAGCCACGCGCACGGTGACGCCCGACTCCTCGCCGTCGGTCAAGGCCACGTAGGTGGTCTGGAGCGCGGCGGCGAACGCGTCGTGCGCGAAGGTGTAAGGCAAGGTCACGAAGTATCTCCCGAATGATTCCGTTCATGAACGATACGCAATCCGTGGAGCGTCAGCCACGGTTCGATGTGTTGGACGTGCTTGGTGTGGGGCGCGATGAGTCCCGCGAGCCCCCCCGTGGCGATGACAGTGGCCTCGCCCAGCTCTTCGAGAATGCGCTCGACGACGCCATCGACCTGCGCCGCGAATCCGTACAGGACGCCGGACTGGATCGACTCGACCGTGGAGCGTCCGATCACCGAACGCGGTCGCACCAGTTCGACCGAACGCAGCGCCGAGGCTTGGGCGTAGAGCGCTTCGAGCGAAATGGCGACGCCCGGTGCGATTGCGCCACCCAGGTATTCGCCCTTCGCGCTCACCACGTCGAAGACCGTCGCGGTCCCTAGGTCGACCACGACCGAGGCACCGGGATAGAGATCGTAGGCACCGACGGCATCGGCGATGCGGTCGGCCCCCACTTCACGGGGGTTGTCGTAAAGGATCGGCATTCCCGATTTCGTGCCGGGACCAATGACCGTGAGATCCAAGTCCGAGAACCACCGGTTGGCCATGCGGCGCAGTTGGGTGGTCACCATCGGCGCCGACGAGGAGATCGCGATGGCACTGACCGCCGAACGCAAATCGAGTCCTTCGAGGTCGAGCAACTGGGTGAGCACCATGGCGTGCTCGTCGGGCGTGCGGTCGGCCACCGTCGAGATACGCCAGTGGAAGGCCAGCCCGCGCTCGTCGGTCGCTCGCGCGAAACCCATGGCGTCGGGTGCGTCGGGCGCTTCGGGGCCGAAGAGGCCGATCACCGTTTCGGTGTTACCTACGTCCATGGCTAGCAACATCAACGCTCTTCCTTTACGAGTTCCACGGTGCCATTATCGATGAGGCGAACGCCGTCGACCATCGCCGCGACTAACGCACGACCGGGGCCCTCGTCATCGTCGTGCAGCGGACGAAGCGAGATTGGATTGACGACGTCGGCGTAGGCCACGTCCACGTCGGTGCCCAACGCCGCCGCCAGTCGTCGACGGTGTCCACTCGCGGTGTCGGGGTGTTCACGCACTTCGACAAGGGCCCGCGAGAGGACCAGCGCCCGGCGTCGAGCGTCCCCGCTCAATTGGGCGTTTCGACTGGAGAGAGCCAGTCCGTCGGCGTCGCGCACAATGGGACAGGCGACGAAGTCGACGCGAAACGAGAGGTCGCGCGCCATCTGGCGCACCACGGCCAACTGCTGAAAGTCCTTCTCGCCAAAATAAGCGCGGCACGGTCCCGTGACCACGAAGAGTTTTGCCACGATGCTCGCGACGCCGTTGAAGTGTCCGGGACGCCCTAGGCCTTCGAACGAGTCGCCGAGTGCGCCCACCGACACGGTGGTAGCGGTCGGCGCCGGATAGTCGGGCCACATCTGGGCCAGGGTCGGTTCGACGAGGCAGTCGACACCATGGCGTTCGGCCGCCACTCGGTCGGTCCCGCGCGTGCATGGGTAGGCCGCGAGGTCGCGTTGATCGTGAAACTGACGGGGATTGACGAAGAGGGTCGCCACCACCAGGTCACCGTTTCGTTTCGCCGCGCGAAACAGCGAGACGTGACCTTCGTGCAGCGCGCCCATGGTGGGCACGAGCCCGATCGTGCGACCACGCGCACGCTGCTCGTCGCACCAAGCGCGCCACGACTCGACGTCCTCGAGTAGCTGCATCTCAGGCGGGCGTTTGCGCGCGCCGACGTTCCGTCAGCTCAAAAGCCGCGTTGGCGAGCGCGACGTACGTGGAACGCTCGGACTCGGGCAGAGCCGCCAAGTGCGCGTCGATGGTCGTCATGTCGCCGCGCGACGCCGGGCCGGTAAGCGCGTCGTGGGGTCCTCGCGCCGCCACGTCGGCCAGCGACTGCTCGGCCAGCGGCAAGAAGTCCTCGAGAGTGAGTCCGACCAATTCGGCCAAGTTCTGCACCTGGCCCATCAGGGCCACGAGGTGGTTAGACGCCACCACCGCGGCGGCGTGATACGCCGCGCGTTGATCGTCGCGTATGGTGATGACCCGTCCGCGCAGTGACGCGACCACCTCCATGATCATGTCGTCGCCGCTTACGCAGTAGGTGGCGCCGACGAGTCGCTCGGCTCCCTGCGCTCCCGACGGCAGGGCCATCAAGGGATGAAAGGAAGCGACGCGACGGTGCGGGCACAGCACGTCGAGTGCGCGCGAACCAGCGACGTGGGCAACGACGTAGTCACCCGTCGGGAGCGCAGCCGCCACTCCCGCAATGGCGTCGTCGGGCACGCACAGGACGATCAACGACGTTCGCCCGAAGGAGGCGAGATCGCCGTGGTGGCGAAGTTGGACGTCGTGTCCGGCCCTGCGAAGGGCGACGGCAAAGGAGGTGCCGGCTCGACCCGTGCCCACGATGGTGATGTTCATCAATGCTCCTGTCCGTTCCAGCCCCTCGCGGGTGCCGTTCGGTGTTAGCGCAACGACTCGAGTGTACCGAGTGCGCGGACCCTTCCCTCGCCGGCGCGCAACTGAGCCCGGCTGACCAGTGCGGGGGCCAGCTCGTGCAGCGGTACGAGGACGAAGGAGCGCTCGTACATGCGCGGGTGGGGAACGAGCACGTCAGGATCATCACTAGTCTCCTCACCGACCAGTAAGACGTCCACGTCGAGCGTTCGCGGACCCCAGCGCACCGTGCGCACCCGGTCCCTCGAACGTTCGGCCGCTTGCGCGCGCGTCAAGAGTTCGCGCAGCGTCGCGTCGGTGTCAACTTCGAGCACCAAATTCCAGAAATCGTGCTGGGTCACGCCGCCGACCGGTCCAGTTTCGTAGACCTGTGAGACGCGAAACGGGTCGGAGCCGGCCGTGAGGGCAATACCAGCCGCCAGGTGCTCGCCCCGGTCGCCCACGTTGGAACCGAGCGAAAAATAGGCCCGGCGCACTAGGGCCGCTGGACGGTGCAACGAACGCCCACCGAAGCGACGTCCTCCACCACCGGCGGCCGGACCTTTCGTACGGCGACCGTGACCGAGGCAATGTCGCCGTCAAAGGCGAGAATCTCGTAGGCCACGCGGTAGGCCAAGGTCTCGAGCAAGAGGTAACGGCCCTCCGTCGCGGTGCGACTCGTCAGCGCCAGCACGTCGGCGTAGTTGGTCGTCTCGGCAATATCGTCATTCATCGCCGCCTCTTCAAAGGGCCGTTCGAGGTCGAGGTCAAAGACGAGAGGTTGCGCCCGTTCACGCTCCTCGGCGAGGACCCCGACCACCGCACTGACGCGAAGCTCGCGCAGCTCGATGACGTCGCTCACTCGCTCAGCTCGGGCAGATCGAAGAGCACGGTCCTTCCGTCGGGTCCAATCGAACGTTTGAAGAGTCGTTCCACGAGCGCAATCGACGTCGGCATGGTCGGCACCTTGCGGCTCCACACCAGGTAGCCGGCGATCACGCCCAAGAGGCGGTCCGACACCTCATCGCTGTGTAAGAGGACCATGGTCTTGTTGGACATCGAGTTGGCGAGGTCGAGGTAACAGGCCTCGAGGACTTCTCGCTGCTGCGGACCGCCGCGCAAGGCGTAGTGACTCGCCGTCAAACCATGTTCGAAGTACGCGCTGAGGTTCTGCATTACCGGGAGAATGGAGATCACCCGACCGAATCCTTGGTGTTTCAACCAGAGGAGTTCCTCGTCACGCCGAACCCGACGGTGCACGGTGGTTGAGCCCCCGGGACGTTCGGAGACCGCTAAAATCCCCTTGTAAACCCAGGTGAAACTACGCGGCTCGATGCCCGCTGCCCACTTGCCCCTCACGCGACTACCTCCTCGACGGGGCGGACCAGTAGCTCACGGAGCTGAACGGCGGCCACCGCGTCGTGTACTCGAACCATACTGACACCTTGCACCAGGGCCCAGGCTTGGGTCGCCACTGAACCCTCCAAACGTTGGTCTACGTCGAGCGGTTCGCGTCCGAGGTGACCCAGAAAACTCTTCCGGCTGGTGCCGATCAGTACGCCAGCGTGATACTCATTAGCGAGCGACACGAAACGGTCGACGTGCGCCAAGAGCGCCAGATTGTGCGCCAGGGTCTTGCCGAAACCAATGCCCGGATCGAGCCACAGCTGTTCGACCCCGGCGCCGCGCGCGCGCCGCGCCACCCCGTCCAAAAAGTCAGCGATCTCGCCCACCACGTCGTCGTAGGAGGGATCCATCTGCATAATGGTCGAGTCGCCTTGTCGATGCATGCCGACGTAGCCCACACCGAGCTCCCCGGCCAACTCGGCCATCTCGGACGAGACGTCGTTGAGGACCGTCGCGCCCGCGCGCACCGCCGCCCGAGCGACCTCGGGCTTTTGGGTGTCAACGGAGACCGGGCCGTAAGCGCACAGCGCCTCAATGACCGGCACCACGCGGCGCAGCTCCTCATTTCGATCGACGCGCGCCGCGCCGGGACGCGTTGACTCCCCGCCCACGTCGACGATGTCACAGCCGGCGTCGAACTGTTCGCGACCGCGCGCGACGGCGTCGTTGGTAGTGAAGACGCGAGAACCGGGGAAGAAAGAATCGGGGGTGACGTTCACGATGCCCATGACCATGGGACTTAACGCCACGCAGACCGCCGTTGATGGATGAACTCGAGCGCCTCGGCTCGACTGGAGGCGTCAGTGCGAAAGGATCCTCGCACGGCGGAGGTGACGGTGGTCGCGCCAGCCTTCTTCACTCCGCGCATGGTCATGCAGAAGTGCTCGGCCTCGATGACCACGATGGACCCGCGCGGTCGGAGTTCTCGTTCCATGGCGTCCACGATCTCGGTGGTCATGCGCTCTTGGACCTGCAAGCGACGTGCGTAACCCTCGACCAGACGCGCCAATTTCGACAGGCCGGTTATGCGGCCTTCGTGGCCGGGTAGGTAGGCCAAGTGCGCCAGTCCCACGAACGGCACGAGATGATGTTCGCAGAGCGATGTGAAGGCGATGTCGCGCACCATCACCATTTCGTCGTGACCGGCTTCGAAGGTGACGCGTAGATGCTCGCCGGGGTCGGCTTCGAGCCCTTCGAAGAGTTCCACGTACATCGAGGCGACGCGTCGGGGCGTCTCGAGTAGTCCCTCGCGGGTCGGATCTTCACCGATGGCTTCGAGAAGCTCGCGAACGAGCGCTTGCACTCGCTCAGCGTCGACCACGTCTAGGCCTCGCCGGTAAAGGTGTAAATCGCGCCGAGGTTGCGGTAGCGCTCATTGACGTCCAGTCCGTAACCGACGACGAAGTCCGAGGGAATCGTGAAGCCCACGTACTTGATCGACTGCTCGACGCGCTGTTCGCCTTCTTTGAGCAGCAGCGTGCAGACTTCGAGACTCTTGGGACTGCGCGCGCCGAGGTAGTGGCGCAGGTAGTTGAGCGTAAGGCCGGAGTCGACCACGTCTTCGACGATAAGGACGTCGCGCTCGAGCAAATCCACGTCGAGGTCCTTCACAATGCGCACCACCCCGCTGGTCTTGGTCGCCGCGCCGTAGGAGGAGACGGCCATGAAATCGACCTCGACCGGCAGTTCGATGGTGCGCATCAAATCGGACATGAAGTTGATGGCGCCCTTCAGGACGCACACCAGCAGTGGGGGGCTCTCCCGGTAGTCGGCGGTGATCTGACGGCCCAGTTCGAGAACCCGGTCGTGTACCTCTTTCGCCGAGACCACGACCTCGCCGAGGTCGTGTTGAGCCCAATGGGCGGTGAAATCGTCGGACGAATGGCTTCCCATGTGTGGCCAGCGTAGTAGTTGTGGTTACTCGAGCGTGAGGTGCTGACCTCGTCGCGAGAGTCGACGACCGCCGCTCAGTTCCGTGGCGACCACGTCACCGGCGATTACGGCGATGGACCGATCGACTTCATCGGCCGACGGTGGGTGGTGGCCATCACCGACGTCCGCCGAGAGCAGTTGCACGCGAATCCATCGGCGCAGGCGCGCGCGCGGCCACTCGCGCAGTTCGCGACAGTCCGCTTGGACGAGCGACGTGGCACGGTCGTCGAGCGCCAACTCGTCGAGCCACACCCGTTCGTCGTACATCACCGAGGCCTGGCGCGCGAGAAGGGGCACTACGTCGCGTCCGGCGACGTCATCCATGACGGCGATCAGTTCGTGGCGCACGCGGTTACGACGAAAGACGGGGTTGTCGTTGGACTCGTCGTGACGAGGAGTGAAAGCGGTCGCGCCCACGAACGCCGCGAGGTCATAACGGCGAACGTCGCGAAGAGGCTTGGTGGGATCGTTCACCATGGGCGACATCCCATCCAGCCCGGCCCCGCGCAACATGTTGAGTAACACGGTCTCGGCGAGGTCATCCATGGTGTGACCAGTGAGCACCCCCGGGGGCATCACCTCTCGACGCGCCGAGCGGGCTCTCGCCTCGAAATTTCCGCCGCTCTCGACGAGCACGTCATAACGCGCGAAGGGCACACCAAGCTCTTCGCAGAGAGCTCCGACGTGTGCCGCGTCGTCACCGCTCGCGGCGCGCGCGTGGTGGTCAACGTGGTGTACCTGCACGCGTAGTCCGGCTTCCAGAGCCAGGAGTAACAGCCCGAGTGAGTCGGAGCCGCCCGAGACTGCTACATCGACCGACGTGCCCAGCGTCGGGAAGTGACAGAGGGCCAGCAGGTCGGCGACGTCGCTCATTGAGCAAAGATTAGGCAAGCACCCGGCGTCCCCGTACCACGCGCGTTCGACTGACCACTCGAGCCACGAGGTAGCTCAAGGACGCGAAGGCGGTGATCCAAAAACTGACGGGGCCCCCGACCCACACGCCGAAGAACAGACCAAGCCACGCGCTGGACACGGCAAAGCCCATCGCGAGCGCCACGGCCCGAAGCGGCCGACTGGTGAGCACTTCGGCGGCCGCGGCCGGAGCGACGAGTAGCGAGAAGACGAGCAGGACCCCCACGATTTGGATGGCCACCACCGTGGTGATCGCGAGCAGCGCCATGAAGAGCAGGGAGAGCGAGCGCGGAGAGAGCCCGCGCGCGGCCGCCGTCTGCGGATCAACCGACACGAAGAGCAGCGGTCGATAGGTGAACGACACCACTATCAACACGCCGAGGGAGAGCGACGCGACGAGGCCCACGTCACCCCACGTCACCCCAAGGATCTGGCCGAAGAGGATTGAGTACGTCGCGTTGGCGTACCCGCTGTAGAGCGAGATGAAGAGCACCCCGAGCCCGAGGGCGGCCGTCAACGTCACTCCCACCACGGCGTCGCTCTCCTCGAGTGACGCTCCCCCCAGCCCAATCAATAGCCCGGCCCCGAGACAGAACACCAGCAGACCGGTGATCGGAGAGAGACCGAGCCACACCGCCCCGGCCGCTCCCGCGAAGCCGACGTGGCCCACGGCGTGGGCGGCGAAGGCCTGGCGACGCAGGACGACGAAGTAACCGACCGCGCCGGCCGCGAGGGCCACCGCCGTCACGGCGTAGAAAGCGTGCTGGACGAACGAGGTACCGAGGAGTTCACTGAGCGTCACGTCGTCTCTTCCTCGTAGACCTCGCTCAAGTGCGAGTGCGCCGGCTCGCCGCCGTGCACGAAGCCTTTGGGGTGCGGATGTGGGTGAGGATGCGCGAACTCCTCTTCGAGTCCGACGATTACCCGACGACCCCGCGACGTCACGATGATTTCAATCGGATGACCGTAGAGATCGCTCAGCACTTCTTCGGTTACCACTTGGTCAACCGTGCCACTTCGGACCTGTCGACGGGCGATCCACAGGACGTGGTCGACGATGGAGGCCAACGGATTGAGGTCGTGAGCGACGACGATGATCGCCGCCCCGGTGGTGTCGCGGATCAAGTTAATGAGGTCGACAATCTCGGCCTGCGCCGCCAAGTCCAAGGCGGCGAGAGGTTCGTCGAGGAGGAGCAATTCGGGTTTAAACACCGTGGCGTGCGCGAGGGCCACGCGCTGACGCTGCCCGCCCGAGAGGATGCGAAGCGGTTGGTCGGCGAACGACGCCGTGCCCGTGAGGACCAGCGCGCGACGGACCACGTCGCTCTTGGACTTGTCACGTCCCCACCCGAAGCGGGGCCCGTCGAAACCGAGCCCGACGTAGTCGCGACCAGTCATGGTGGCCATGGCGTCGGCCGCTCGAGACTGAGCTAAGTAGCCGACGCGGCGATTTCCCCGGTGCGGCGCGGCGCCTAGTACCTCGAGTGAGCCCTCCTGCAGCGCGATGAGACCGAGTACGAGATTGAGCAAGGTGGACTTGCCGGAGCCATTGGGTCCCAGTACGGCGGTGATGGTGGCGGGCTCAATGCGAAAGGAGGCATTTTTCCAAATGGTGCGCCCTCCGAGTACCACGGCGCCGTCCTTCATGAGAATGACGCTCATCGAAGACAACCCTCCGTTCGCAGGTCTCGCTGCACGCCAGCAATCACGCCACCGAGGAAACCGACGTAGTCGCCGCCGCGCATGGTCTCGGTCACTTTGATGACGGGTACGTGTGAACTCTTCGCTTGGGCGGTCAAATCATTGGTGAGCGGCGTCGTGGTCTGGACGTTGTCGACCAGGAAGGCCGGATGTCGCTTGAGTTGATCGAGCGCCGTGGCGAGGTCTCGTATTGAGGGGTCGATGCCGTTGCCGACGGCGAGGCGAAGTTTTTCCGGTGTCACGATGTGGAGATGAGCGTCCACCAACAAATACGACGTGATGTCTTCGGTGGCCGCGACCTTGACCCCGGCGCACGAACGCGCGATGGCCGACACCGCGTCCTGTAGGGCGTTCAATCGATGGAGCAAACGAGTGGAACGTTGCGCGAGCGTGGCGAAGTCGTGGCGGTGGGACAACAACGACGTGAGCGAGGTCACGAAGGCAATCGCCGCGCGAGGGCTGTAGAAGAGGTGGGGATTGGCGCCGCTCGACACCTTCATCAGCGTGGCGACATTGATGATCGAGACCGTGGATCCGCGCGCGCCGACCAGTTGGTCGAGCCAGGTGTCGTAGCCGGCACCGTTCTCCAGCACCACCGAGGCTCTCGCGACGGTCGCGGCGTCGGCGATGGTCGCCTCGTGTTCGTGCGGATCAGCGTTGGGGTCGCTCAGGAGTGAGATCACCGTGGCGTTCGAACCGATCAGCTGGCGCGCCAGGGCCCCCCATTCGCTCACCCCGGACACCACGACGAACGGCTTCGGGGCGGCGTTGGCCCCCAGCGCCACGCCGTTCGTCACGAGCGCGAGGAGGGCGACGGCTGACAGCGTTCTCTTTAGAATCATTCCAAGTATGCTACTTAGAATGATTATAGAAAGCAAGTGGGGCAGGATTAGGCTTCACCGGTGACCACTTCGCGAAACACCGTGCAGCGCCGCGAGGTCATTGGCGTCTTGGGCCAGGTCCAGGGCTTCGTGAGCGCTCAGGACTTGCACACGTTGATTGAGCGCGAGGGCGGTCACATCGCGCTCGCGACGGTGTACACCCAATTGAAGAAGTTAGCCACCAGCGGCGAGGTCGACGTCATCATGACCGACCGCGGTGAGAGCCTCTATCGACGGTGCGTGGTCGAATCGCACCACCATCACCTTTCGTGTCGCCAGTGCGGCGCCACGGTCGAAGTTGACGCGCCCGAACTGGAAAAATGGTCGCTCGAGATCGGTAGTCACTTCGGCTACGGCGAACTGCGTCACGTGGTCGAATTCACGGGGATCTGCGCGTCGTGCCAACCCACGTGACCCTTTCGGCGCAGGCGCGCGGCGCCCTCAGCGTCTACCCGGTCGAGTCCGCCCGCCACTTCGGGGTCCACGCCTTCGTCACCGACCGCTTCGGCGGGGTGAGCGCTGGAAACTACGACTCGCTCAACCTCGGCACGCACGTGGGCGACGACCCGGCCCACGTCGCCGAAAACCGCCAGCGAGTGGCCGAAGCCGTCGGGGTCACGACCGAACAACTGGTGATTATTCGCCAGACGCACGGCACGTCCGTCGTCGTCGCCCACGAAGCCACGCCCGACAGCACCGGAGACGTCATCATTGATGACGGCGACCGCTACGCCATCGCGATGCTGGTGGCGGACTGCATACCCGTGCTGATGGTCGACGAGGACTCCCCGCGATTCAGCGTGGTCCACGCGGGCTGGAAGGGACTACGAGCGGGCGTACTGCGAAGCGCCTTGGCCAACTTCGCGCACCCCGGTGCCGTGCACGTGTTTCTCGGACCCTCCATCTCCCCCGAGGCTTATCAGGTGGGCCCGGACGTCGCCCACGCCTTCGCCGACGTTCCCGGAGCTCTCCTGCCCGACGGCGGGGACCGGTCGCGACTCGATCTTCGCCAAGTCGCCTTGCACCAGTTGGCATCACTCGGCGTGGCCGACGAGAACACCTCGCTCAGTCGCCAGACCACCGACGGAGGCGAGACGTTTTTCAGTGACCGAGCGCGACGCCCGTGCGGACGCTTCGCGCTCGTGGCGCGGCGAGTGACGACGTGAAGCAGCGCGCCGAACTCTTTTCCTACGTCGGACTCGACGTTACCGACGACACGCTGCGCGCCCACTACGACCTCGACGGTCTCGAGTTCGTGGAGACCATTCGCTTTGAAGGAGTGGGACCGCTCCACGCGCCGGCGGTGACCGTGCTCGCCCAACTGTGGTACTTGCTCGCCGGACTCTCGTACTACAAGGCTGGCGCGGCCAGACGCGTTGACCTGGGCGCCCTCCCGCTCGGTGTCCAGGGTCGCAAGCTCTTCGAGGCCGCCCTGCACGACGGCCTGGGAGAATTCGCGTTCCGCAACAATCTGCCGCTCAGCGACGTCGTCATTGACGGCGGAGCCGAGGTGGAGCGGTTCGAACCCTTCGTCGATCCCCACCGGGTCCTTACTCCCTTTGGTGGCGGCATTGACTCAGTCGTCACGGTCACCCAACTGACGGGCCGGGTTGACCAGGCCCTCTTCGTCGTTAGCCCGGCGGGTGGACATTTCGCGCCTCTGGAAGCGACCGCCGCGGTGACGGGGCTCGTAATCGTGCGAGCCACACGCACGTTGGATTCGAAGATGCTCGAGAGACGCGACGACTTTTTTCACGGTCACGTGCCCGTCACCGCTATGGTGACGCTCCTCGCCGCGGTCGCCGCGGTCGCTTCCGGGCGCGGCGGCGTGGCCCTCTCCAATGAACACTCCTCCTCGGTCGCGAATCTTCGTTGGTACGACACCGACATCAATCATCAGTGGAGCAAATCGTGGAACGCCGAGCGGTTACTCGCGGACGCGATTGCGGAACGCGTCGGCGACGAACTCGTCGTCGCCAGTTATCTGCGCGACCGAAGCGAACTGTGGGTGGCCAAGAACTTCAGCGAAGAAAAGCAGTTCCACCAGGTATTTCGAAGTTGCAACCGCGCCTTTGCCCAGTCCGCCGCGCAACGCGCCCCCGAGTGGTGCGGCGAATGCGACAAGTGTCTGTTCGTCAACTTGGTGCTCGCTCCCTTTCTCACGCGCGCGGCGTTGCGGGAAATCTTTTCGTGCGAACCCTTGAGCGATCCGCGACGCGAGGCGCAACTGCGAACCCTGGTGGGCTTGGGTCTCGACCACAAACCGTTCGAGTGCGTCGGCGACCCCGACGAGAGCGCGGCGGCTCTGCGCGAAGTGGCCTCCCACAGAGAGTGGCACGACGTGGCGCTCCTCGCCGCGGTGGCCAATGAGCTCTCACCCCGCAGTGACCTCGCCCAACTACTGCGCCAGGAAGGACCCAGCCGTGTTCCGGCCTACTGGCTTCGCTGACCTCACGAACAAGCGCGTCGGCATCTTCGGGTACGGCGTCGAGGGCCGGGCCACGCAACGGCGACTCGCCGGGGTCACCAACGACCTCGTCATCGTCGACGACGCGCCCGAGGTCGCCGGGGCGCTGGTGACCTCCGGGGAGGGTCACGACGCACTCTTGTCGTGCGACGTCGTGTTGAAGAGTCCCGGTATCGCCCGACGTCGCGACGACCTGCGACGTCTCGAAACGCACGGCGTCACGGTGACCTCGTCGCTCAACCTCTGGCTGCACGACGTCGACCGCTCGCGCGTGGTCGCGGTCACCGGCACCAAGGGAAAATCGACCACGTCGGCACTCATCACGTACTTCCTCCAGTCGCTCGGCGACGAAGCCTTGTTGCTCGGCAACATCGGCCTGCCCCCCTACGATCCAGACGTCGACACCTCGTCCGGTTGGCTCGTGCTCGAAGTGTCCAGCTTCCAATGCGTCGACATCGAACTGGCCCCCAGCGTCGTCGTGGTCACGTCACTGGGCAGTGACCACCTCGATTGGCACGGCACGCTGGCCGACTACGTCCACGACAAATTGTCACTCACCCGCACGGTGGGCGAGCACGTCACCCTCGTACCCGAGAGCGCGTCGTTGCGCGACGTGGCGAAGGAACTGGGAGGGACCCTCTCCTTCGTGGACCCGGACCCGACGGGTCTGGCGAGCGAACTTGGTCTGTTGGGCCAGCACAACGATTCCAACGTCGCGCTCGCCTTGCGCGCCACGTCCCAACTCACGCGCCGCTCCCCGAGCGAGGTGTACGGCCTCGTGCGGGCGCGAGCCCACTCGTTCACGCCACTCCGGGGTCGACTGTCACTCGTCGGACGCGAGACCGTCAGTGGTCACGAACTGCGCTACGTGGACGACGGACTCGCCACGTCCGCGTTGCCGGTCATGGCCGCGTTGGAGGTCTTTGACGGGGACGCGGTCGCGATCATCGTCGGCGGCTTCGACCGCGGTGTTGACTACGCTCCCCTGGCTCGCGCGCTCGCCGAACGCCGACGCCTCACCGTCGTGGTCGCCATGGGGGCCGCGGGCGACCGGATCGAGCAAGAACTTCGCGACGTCCACGCCGACGTGTCAATCCGGTCGGCGTCCTCGATGCGTGAAGGCGTCGCGCTCGCGCGTTCGTCGCTTCCCAGTGGAGGCGTGGTCCTCTTCTCGCCGGGCGCACCGAGTTTCGACCACTACCTCAATTGGGAGCAACGCTCCGACGACTTCGTCGCCGAGGCCCGATCGCTGCTGCATTCGCCCGAGAGCCTGGGAGGAGATTCGAACTCCTGACCTACGCATTACGAATGCGTTGCTCTACCGACTGAGCTACCCAGGCGCAACGAAAACTCTACCCGATGGGCTCAGTCGAGCGACTGGAGAAAAACGTCAGAACTCCATCAAGGAGAGCATCAGGTCATTGAGGAGCAGGTTCTCGTCGACGTTGGAGGACAGTCGGCGCGAGGCGCCCGCGACGGCGTCAATCGCCTTGATTGACGCGCCGACCCGGTAGCGCGCGCGCGCGTCGCTCTCCTCTTCCAGGCTGTCGGCCATGCGGTCTCGGTAGACGTTGGTCAGAGCAGTGAAGCCAAAACGCAACTCGTCAGTGCGGAAGCGTCGCTGTTCACGCTTGAACTGCGCCTCGATATCTTTCCGATTGGCGAGTGAGCGCTGACCCATCTCGCGCGACTCACGACTACGCAGCTCCAACTCTTCCTCTTGCATCTTTTGCAGTGGGGAAATCGCGTCGTCGAGCGATCGAACGATCTCGGTGGCCACCACGGCCGCCGCGGCCGGCGTGCCGTTCAGCCGGTCCGGCACCGTTCGCCACTGCGCGATTCGTTGTGCGAGGTCCGCGTCGCGCACGAGCACCCGCGCTCGGCGAAGATTGCCATTGGCCGCGGCCGCGGCCGCGCGCGCGGCGAACACGTCGGCCCCTTCGCGTACCAATAGGGCTTCCACGTCGTCGTCGCCCAGGCCCTTCAATTTGATCTCGACGCATCGAGAGGCGACCGTGTCAAGCGCCGCCGGGAGGTCTTCGGCGCTCAGTAAGAAGATGGTGCGTGCTGGGGTCTCTTCCAGCGATTTCAATAGGGCCGGCGCGCTCGGCGAGGCGCCGGTCGTGGTGAGTTCGACGTTCTCGATGATCACGATTTGGTAACCCGCTCCCAGGGGGCGCCGGCGACTGACGCGGTCGGCTTCGCGAAGTTCGTCGATTCGCCACGCGAGACCCGCGCGTGGGGCCAGGTAGACGTCGCTGTCGTTCTCACTCAGTACCAGGCGACAGACGTCGCACGAACCGCACCCGTTGTCGAGGCATTGCAGCGCCGCGGCGAAGGCCATGGTCGTGTCGTGCAAGCTCGATCCCACCGGGCCGCTGATCAAGAAGGCGTGCACCGGACTCTTCACGAATTGGCGCATGGACGAAACGGCCCGTTCCTGGCCCACCAGGGCGTCGAAGACGTCGTTCACGTCACCATGGTAGAGAACGCAGTTGTTCATCGATGAGTTCGCCGACCCGCGCCTCCTCCTCGGAGCCGTCGATCACGCACCACCGTGAACCCCACTTGGCGGCCAGCGCCAAATAGCCGTCGCGTACCCGCTGATGGAATGCCGGGTCGGCCGACTCGAAGCGGTCGTTGGCGTCAGGCGTGCGTCGTTCCATCGCCACGTCGAGCGGCGTGTCAATGAGCACCGTGAGATCGGGCAGACAAGTCCCTATCGCCAACTCGGTCGCCGCCTCGAGTCTCGCGAGGTCGACCCCTCCCCCGAATCCTTGGTAGGCCAAGGTCGACGCGAAGTACCGGTCGCTCACCACGTGTCGACCGCTCTCGAGCATCGGTTCGATCACGGACCGCACGTGGTGCGAACGGTCCGACAACATCAACAGGGCTTCGGTCACGGGCGACATTGCGGTGGTGGCGTCGAGCACCCAACGACGCAGCTCGGCGCCGAGCGACGTGTCGCCCGGCTCGAACGTGAAGTAGGCGCCGCGCTGATGCGCCACCCGTCGGGCCTGAGTGCTTTTGCCGCTCGCGTCAATACCTTCGAAGACGACGAAGAGGCCGCGACCCACTACTCCTCCGCGTGCGTGGCGGCGAGCAGGGCCGCATTGGACTTGGCGCCTTTCGCCACGGCATCGCGCTTCTGGGTCCCCGTGGACTTCTTCGCCGAGGCCCTCTTCGCGCCCGGGCGCTTGGCCGGCGCCTTCTTGGCCGCCTTCTTCACGGCCTTTCGCGGCCGCGTTGACGGTTCGGCGTTGCGGCGCTCGGCGAGCAGTTCGCAGGCGCGGTCCAACGAGATGGTCTCGGGGGTGTCGCCGAGTCGGAGCGTGGCGTTGGTCTCACCGTCGGTCACGTAGAGACCGAAGCGTCCCGTGCGCACGACCACTTGGCGTTTCGTGACCACGTCCTCGCCGAGTTCCTTGAGCGGACCGGCCGCGGCGCGACGGCCCCGTTGCTTGGGTTGGGCCAGCAACACCAACGCGCGCTCGAGGTCGATGGTGAAGATCTGCTCCTCGTCATCGAGGGAGCGCGTTTCTTTGCCCCAGGTGATGTACGGGCCGTAGCGACCGTTCTGGGCGACGACCGCCTCGCCTTCGGGGTGATCGCCCACGACGCGCGGCAGGGACAGCAGTTGTTGGGCGTCCTCGAGCGTCAAGCTCTCGGGCGTCATGGTCGAAAAGAGCGAGGCCGTCTTGGGCTTCTCCTTGGGATCGGTCATCTCGCCGATCTGCACATACGGCCCGTAGCGGCCGGCTTTCAGGTAGATCGTCTCGCCGGTCGCGTCATCGAGACCGAGTTCGCGGTCGCCGCTCGGTGCCGCCAGCAGCTCGAGCGCCTTCTCGACGCTCAAGGAATCGGGTTCGGTCGCTTCGGGAATGGAAGCGCGGGCCTCACCGTGCACGAGGTAGGGGCCGTAGCGTCCCGAGCGCACGGTGACGGCAAGTCCGTCGGGCGCCGTGCCGATTGCAATGGAGTTGATGGCGGCGAAGTCGAACTCGTGCTGCTCGTGCGTCATGCGTTCGAGGCCGGCCTTGGCCAGTTCGGTCGTGGCCCCGGGATCACCGAAGTAGAAGCGCTGTAGCCACGGCTCCAAGTCCTGATTGCCCTGGGCGATCTCGTCGAGTTGATCCTCCATGGCGGCCGTGAACTGGTAGTCGACCAGATCGGCGAAGTAGATCTGCAGCAGGTTCACCACGGCGAAGGCGCGAAAGGCCGGGACGAGCGATTTGCCCTTTTTCCATACGTACCCGCGGCGGTCAATGGTCTTCATCACCGACGCGTAGGTGCTGGGTCGTCCGATCCCCAGATCCTCGAGTTTCTTGATGAGCGTCGCCTCGGAGAATCGGTCGGGTGGTTGCGTGTCGTGGCCCTTAGCCTCGGCACCTTGGACCGGCACGACTTCTCCCTCGGAGAGAAACGGAAGGATGCGCTCTTGATCGGCCAGTTCGGCCTCGGGGTTGTCGGTGCCTTCGACGTAGGCCCGACGAAATCCCGGGAACTCAATGCGCATGCCGGTGGCGGTGAGGCCTAAGGCGACCGGTCCCTCGTAGCCCTCAACCGAGGCCAAGGTGGCGTCCAAACGGACCTTGTCCTGCGTGAGACGGGCGTCAACCATTTGGGAGGCAATGGTTCGCTTCCACACGAGGTCGTAGACGGCCAACTCGTCGCCACCCAGTTGCGACTGCGCTTCGTCGAGTGATCGAAAGGCCTCACCCGCGGGGCGAATGGCCTCGTGGGCCTCCTGGGCGTTCTTCACCTTTCGGTCGTAGCGACGCGGCGCGTCCGCCACGTAGTCGTCGCCGAACATCGCGGCGGCCGTCGTACGGGCCGCGCGAATCGCCTCTTCCGACAGCGTCGTGGAGTCGGTTCGCATATAGGTAATCCAGCCCTGCTCGTAGAGACGCTGGGCCGCGCGCATCGTTCGTTCGGGATCGAAGCGAAGTTTGCGACTGGCCTCGATTTGCAGTGAGGACGTCATGAACGGCGGCTGTGGTCGTTGCGTGCGAGGGGTGGACGAGATGGCCGTAACGGTCACCGTGGCCCCGGCCAGACCCGTCGCGATCGACGTCGCCGACGAGGCGCGCAGGACCTCGACGTGGGCCTTGGCGTCGAGCGTCCCCGACGCGTCGAAGTTCTTTCCGGTCGCCAACGAAGCGCCGTTCACCGAATCGAGGGTGGCCTCGAACGTGGCGCTCTTGGCGTGCAGGGTAGCCGTGACGTCGAACCACGTGGCCGAGGTGAAGTCCATTCGTTCGCGTTCGCGTTCGCAGACAAGTCGGATGGCGACCGACTGCACCCGGCCAGCCGAACGGGCCTTGTCGACGGCGCGCCAGAGCACCGGCGACACTTCATAACCAACCAGGCGGTCGAGGAAGCGACGACCCTCTTGTGCGTCGACCAAGCGAAGGTCGAGGTCGCGCGTCTCGCTGACCGCTTTCTCAATGGCCGCCGGGGTGATCTCGTGAAAGACCATCCTCTTGACGGGCACCTTGGGATTGAGCACTTCTTGGAGGTGCCACGCAATGGCCTCGCCCTCGCGGTCTTCGTCGGTGGCGAGATAGAGCTCGTCCACCTCTTTCAAGGCCGCCTTCAGTTCCGCGACGATCTTCTTTCGATCGCTCGACACGACGTAGACCGGTTTGAAGTGGTCGTTCACGTTGATGCCGAGACGGGCCCACTTCTCGCCCTTCACCGAGGCCGGTATGTCAGCGGCGCTCTGTGGCAGGTCTCGGATGTGGCCAATGGAGGGCTTGACGATGTAGTCGGGACCGAGCATGCCCTGAATACGCGTCGCTTTTGCGATCGACTCCACGATCACCAATGCTCGGGCCATGCTCACCACCTCTCGTTGCTCTAGACGGCTCGTGCCGCCTCGCTCTGCGCTCTACAAGATAGACAGGTCTTCGACCTTATGGGCACCATGCTCGTGACAATCGACCCATCGGTCGCTCCAATCGCTAGGCACGCACTGAAAAAGGTGCGCTCGCGACCCGCTACTCGTCGCCCGCCGGCGCCGCCACAATCTCGTACTGCGGATTAAGGATGACCGCTTCACGGCGAAGTGACGTCACCGTGCCGCGCACCAGCAGCCGGGTGCCGCGTTCAATGCCCGGGATGTTCTGACGGCCCTGAAAGACGAGCGTGACCGAACCGGAGTTGTCGGCGATTACGCAGCGAAGTTCGTGGCCGCCCCCTTCGTGATTGATCGCCATCGAGCGGACCCGACCGGCAATCTCGGCGAACTGTCGTTCCCGAAGTCCCCCGATGGGCGCCGAGTCGACCGAGCGTTGCGCCAACTTCTCGTCCGCCACGAGGTGCGCGCTGTCGCGCACGCCACCGCGACTGACTTCGTCGCTGCGCGGGGCTTCGTGCACGCTTCCTTCGGTGAGTTTGCGCACGGCGCGGTAGGGCACGATCGTGGCGGCGGTGCGAGGTATGTGCATGACCGCGCCGGCAATGGCGTCGGCGCTGCGGTCGTGCAGGAATCGCTGCAATCGTGAGACGTAGCCCCGCCTGGGCAGAATGACCATGCAGAACACCTCGGGGTCGCGCACCATGTCGGCCACCAGTTCCAGGGCGGCGCGGTCAACGCGTCGGTCATCGCATTCGACGATCTCCAAGGTAATGCCGCCCGACGCGGTGCCCGGGGCACCCCACTTCTCCTCCAGATTCTTGGTCACGATGGGGTCGATGTCGAAGTGGACCGCTCGAATGGAATAGGCGTTGAGCGATTGGCAGTACAACAGTGAGCGCTCGGTCGCGAGGTCGTAACTGTCGACGAACACCACCACGCGGTTCATGCGAATGCTCATGGTCGTGGCTTTGCCACTGACCGCTTCGAAGGCCCGCTCTTCGCGCACGTACTGCTTGTTGAGCCGAAGGAGCGCCCCGTAGATGAACGGTCCCACGACGGCGATGATCCAGGCGCCCTCACGGAACTTCACGATGAGAAAGATCAACACGACGATCGCGGTCACCGTGGCCGACAGGCCGTTCACGAAGACGCCGCGGCGCCATTTACCAGTTCTCTCCCGGAGGTGGCGCGCCACCATGCCCGCGCCGGCCAAGGTGAAGCCGGTGAAGACCCCAATGGCGTAGAGAGCGACCAAAGAGTTCACGCTCGCGTTAAAGACAATGACCAACGTCAGGGCCACGACGCCGAGCACGATGATCCCGTTGGAGAACGCCAGACGGTGGCCCCGCTTGGTCAGTTGGCGCGGTAGGTACTTGTCGGTGGCGACGTAGTTCGCCAGAAACGGGAAACCGTTGAAGGAGGTGTTACCGCCGGTGTAAAGGATGAGGACGGTCGCGAGCAGCACCAACAAGTAAATGAGATGACCGAGGCCGTGCGCGCCAAAGACATCACCCACTTCTTGACTGACCACGGTCGGTGAACCACTCGCGTACGGCATCGCGTGGGTCCAGGCCGCGAGCAAGGTGATGCCGAGCAACAAGAAGGCGAGGATGACCGACATGGTGATGAGGGTCTTTCGTGCGTTCGACGACTCCGGTCGGCGAAAGCTGGCCACGCCATTCGAGATTGCTTCGAGACCGGTGAGCGAGGATCCGCCGTTGGCGTAGGCGCGCAGCAGCGAGATGAACGCGAGTCCCATCAAGACCCCCGTCCCCTTCGACCCGAGGTGCCCGCCAAAGAGATCCCTCTGCAACGGCAACGGGATTCGGTGCAACGAACCCGACGCCTTCTTGTACACGCCGACGATGATGGTCGCCGACATCATCAAGACGTAGAAGTAGGTCGGAAAGGCGAAGTAGCTTCCCGCTTCCTTTAGGCCGCGAAGATTGCCGTAAATGAGAATCAGCACGACCCCCACGGTGATGAGTAGCGGGTCGAGACCGTGTCGCAGGACCGGTACGGCGCTGGTGAGCGCGGCGGTGCCGGCCGAACACTGCACCGCCACGGTGACGGTGTAGTCAATCAGGAGTGCCACCGCGGCGATCTGGGCGATCTTGGGACCGAAGTTGTCGCGCGCCACTACGTACGATCCGCCGGCCGTCGTGTAGTACTTGATCACGTCCATGTACGAGGTGGTCACGAAGAACAAGACACCCAGAATGACGAACATGATCGGCACGACGAGGGAGAAGGCGGCCAGACCAATGAAGGGGGTCATCTGCGTCAGGATCTCCTCGGTCCCGTAGGCCGACGACGAGATGCAGTCGGGGGCCAGTACGCCGAGGGCGATCGCGCGGTTGAGACGCTCCCCACTCAACTGTTCGGTGACGTAGGGCCGACCAAGAAGTATTCGCTTGATTCGGTAGCCGAGCGACTCGGGGTAGACATCGGCCAGATTGGCGTGCGACGTTAGAACCAGTGAATTATTGGATATCTGTTTGTCGGCTTCTGACACTCACCCGATACTAAGCGAGGTGTTCCTTGAACTATGGTGACGTGGTCGAAGCCCCGCTGCTTACTTGCACCTTCATTCCCAAGTGTGTTCTGATGAAGGGGTGCATATCGTCGTCGTCGGTTGTGGCCGAGTGGGCTCAGAGCTCTCGATGCAACTTTCCGAAGAGGGCCATTCGGTCGTGGTGGTCGACAAGTCGCGCGACGCCTTTCGCCGCTTGCACCACTTTCACGGGAAAACCCTCGTCGGATCGGGCTTCGACCGCGACATCCTCTTCCAGGCCGACGCCCGGCGAGCGAACGCACTGGCGGCGGTGACCAGTGGCGACAACACCAACATCCTGTGCGCTCGGATCGCGCGCGACAACTACGACATAAAGAATGTCGTGGCGCGTATCTACGACCCGGCGCGCGCCGACATTTACATGAAACTCGGCATTCCCACCATCGCCACGTCCCTGTGGACGACGCAACAGGTGAAGCGCTGGCTGCTGCCGGCCGACGACTCCATTGAGTGGACGGCCAGTTCGGGGGCCATGCATCTGGTCGAACGAATCGTGCCCGACGTCCTCGCCGGTAAAACCATCGACTCGTACAACCACGGGGACACCATTCGCGTCGTGGGCGTCATTCGCGGGGGCCAGGGTCGCGTCAACATCGACGGTCTCTTCGCCCAAGAGGACGACATTCTCGAGTACCTGGTCACGACCGAAGGGCTCGAAGAGCTGCAGGGCCTCATCAAGAGCGGCCTTCGATGAGGGTCGTCATCGCCGGTGGCGGCTCGGTGGGCACCTCCATCGCTCTCGACCTCATCGACCGTCACCACGACGTGACCTTGCTCGAACAGGTGAGCGCCACCGCGGACCGACTGAAGTCAATGCTGCCGGGCGTCAACGTGATGGCGGCCGACGCCTGCGAGTACGCGAGCCTCGCCGAAGCCGACCTTCGAAGTGTGGACGTGGTCATCGCCGCGACCGGCGACGACGAAGACAACCTGGTCATCAGCTGGTTGTCCAAGCAAGAGTTCGGGGTGCCGCGCGTGATCAGCCGCATCAACAACGCACGCAACGAGTGGCTCTTCAACGAGAACTGGGGCGTCGACATCTCGGTGTCCACCCCCGCGCTCATTACCTCGCTCGTCGACGAAGCGGTCGAAGTGGGCGCCATCATCAAACTGATGGACCTCGCCCAAGGGCGAATGCGCCTCATTGAGGTCACCCTCGCCTCCGACGCGCCGGCCGTCGCCAAACATCTGACCCTCGACGAACTGCGCCTGCCCGACTCGGTTCGCGTGGTCGCCGTGGTGCGCAGCAGTCAGCCAATGGTGCCTTCCGCGACCATGCACTTCCTCGAACACGACCACGTAATTTTGATCACCCGGGCCGACGCCACCCAGGAGTGCGCCTCGGCGTTCATTGCCTAGCCGGGTCCACCTGAATTACGCGCGGACCTAACATGGATGGGTGCGCGCCGCTTTTTTTGATCTCGACAAGACGGTCATCGCGAAGTCATCACTCGTCGCGTTCGGTCCCGAGTTTCACGCGCGCGGCCTACTGCATCGTCGAACCTTGGTGTGGGCCGTACTCAGCCAAATGTTGTTCATGCGCTTTGGCGCCGACGACGACAAGCTCACGAAGATTCGAGAATCGGTGCTCGGTATCACGAAGGGTTGGGACCACCTCGAAGTGAAGCGGCTGGTCGCCGAGACCATCAACGAGGTGATCGAACCGCTCATCTACGAAGAGGCGTTGGAGCTAATCGACCATCATCTCTCCCAGCACGACGAGGTATGGCTGGTCAGTATGTCGCCCGCAGAAATCGTCGAACCGTTCGCCGAGCTGCTCGGCATCACCGGCGCCATCGCCTCGCGGGCGGCCATCGACGCGGAGGGGAAGTTCACCGGCAAGATGGAGTTCTTCGCCCAGGGCGAGAACAAGGCCATCGCCATTCGCGAACTGGCCCAGGCGCGCGATATCGACCTCACGGCCTCGTACGCGTACTCGGACTCCGAGACCGACATTCCCATGCTCGAGACCGTGGGCCACGCCTACGCCGTGAACGCCGATCGCCAACTGGCGAAAGTGGCGCACGAAAAATCGTGGCCCTTGCTCAGTTTCACGCACCCCGTTCGCGCACACGACCGTTCCAAGTCGCACACGCCGTTCCTACTCAGCGCCATCGTGATAGGCGCCGCGGCCGTCCTCGGCCGCACGCGCTACCACAACCGCTAGAGCGTCAAGAGGTCGCGCGCGCCCGTGTCGGACGAAGGGTGACGCAACTTGCTCATCGCGCGCGCCTCAATCTGACGAATTCGTTCGCGGGTGAGGTTCATCTCCGCGCCCACGTCCTCGAGGGTCCGGATTTCACCGGCGCCGTCGAGGCCAAAACGCATCCGCAGAATCTTCTGTTCGCGCTCGTCCAACGGTTGCAGGAGTTTTTCAATCGCGGCGGGCATCATCTTCACGGCCGCCACGTCGAAGGGTGACTCGGCCGATCGGTCCTCAACCACGTCACCGAGTTCGGCGTCGCCGTCTTCGCGAAGGGGCTCGGACAGCGAGATCGGCTCGGAGCGGAATCGCAGCGCCTCGATCAACTTGTCCTCGGGCATCTCGCACTCGTCGCACAGTTCCTTGATGGTCGGCGGTCGTCCGAATTTCAGTTCCAGACGCGACTGCGCCTTTTGGACGCGCGCCAAGGTGTCGCCGGCGTGTACCGGCAGGCGGATCGTCCGCCCGGTGTTGGCGATGCCTCGAGTGATGGCTTGGCGGATCCACCAGGTGGCGTAGGTCGAGAATTTGAATCCCTTGCGCCAGTCGAACTTCTCCACGGCGTGCATCAGACCCAGGTTGCCCTCTTGAATGAGGTCGAGCAACGGCAGGCCCGAGGCCTGATATTTCTTAGCGATCGAGACCACGAGGCGAAGGTTGGACTGCACGAACGCTCGTTCGGCATCTTCACCCTCGCGAGCAGCACGACGGAGTTCGCGTTTCTTGGCGGCGCTGAGATCCTTGCCGACCTGGTCGAGCTCTTCGATTGCGGCCTTGCCGCCCTCGATCTGCTTGGCGAGCCGGACCTCGTCGTCTTTGGTGAGCAACATGTACTGACCGATATCGGTCAGGTACAGGCGAACTAGGTCTTCTTCGTCGCGCTCTACACGATCTTTCGCCACGAATGCTCCTCGAACGGTGAGTTTGTTCACCTCCCGGTAACCCGAGCGGCAATTGACTTACGATACCCACCAGGTCAAGCACCTCACACTCCGTCCTGTCAAATCACCGTTCATCGAGGATTCAGATACCGCGGCCACCGGTATCGTTCGCGGGCATGGCCAACCCAGCGGGTGCCGGCGACGTCGAACTCGCCATCGTGACGATGACCTTTGATGCAGCCGAGGCGGATTCGTTGATCGCCGTGTTGTCGAAGTACGTGGTACTGACGCGGATGCAGCGAGGCTGTCGCAACGTCGATCTGTGTGCGTCGGCGACCCGACCGGGTCGATTCCTCATCACCCAGAAGTGGGATACCGCGGCCGCGCAGCGCGCCCACTTCGACAGCGATGTGATGGTCGAGATGGCCGCGTCGTGCATCGGCCTGTTGGCCTCAGCACCCGACATCGACCTGTGGGGCGCAGCCAGCGCCCACGATCTGCTCTAACCAAGATCACACGCGTAACCGGCGCACGCGGCTGTAACGTTCGGCTTTGTTACCCGTTCGCCCAAGGAGGCGTGCATGGCAAACCCGATCTTCAACGAGAAAACTTGGAACAAGGCGGCGCGAAACCCCGGTTGGGGTGCCCCCGATCCGACGGCTCGCGCGACACCGATCACCGACGGCCCGGTCAGCGCGTGGCACTCGCAAGTGATGACCGTCGGAGGCACGATCAGTGCCGCCGGCGTGTTGATGGTCGTACTGCTCGGCGCGGCGGTCGTCGGTTGGCAGACGTTGCCCGACTCGGCGGTCGGTGGGTTCCCCCCGCTGGCGCTGGTTGGGGTGGTGGTCGGCTTCGCCTGCGCGATCGCCATGTACTTCCGACCGATGTGGGCCAAGGTCTTGGCACCGACGTACGCCCTCGCCGAGGGGTACTTCGTCGGCGTGATCTCTCATGCATACGACATCGCCTACAAGGGCATTGTCGTGCAGGCCGTCGGTGCAACGCTCGGCGTGTTCGCGGTGATGCTCATCCTGTACCGCACCAAAGTCATCAAGGTCACCGACCGGTTCCGACGCATCGTCATCACCGCCACGCTGGGCCTGATGGCCTTCTATCTCGTGTCGTTCGTGATCAGTCTGATCGCCGGTTCAAGCTCTGTCAGCTTCCTGAACTCGCCCAGTGCATTGGGCATCTTGTTCAGCGTCTTCGCTGCCGGGCTGGCCGCGATGAACCTGGCGCTCGACTTCGATTTCATCGAGCGTGGTTCCAAGCAAGGCCTGCCGAAGGGCATGGAGTGGTTTGCCGCCTTCGCCCTCGTCATCACCCTCGTGTGGCTGTACCTCGAGTTGCTGCGTCTGCTCAGCAAGCTCCAACGGCGCTAGCGCCGAATCAAAGACTTCGTAGAAACCCCAGCAGCGCGGCATTGAACGCTGCTGGGGCTTCTTGCTGTGTCCAGTGGCCGACGCCGTCGAGCGCGGTGTGGCCGCGGAAGTCGGGGAGCAGGTTGCGCATCCGCTCGACACCGGCCGGGTCCATCACACCGACCACGTCGAGCGTGCCGCCGATGAAGTACGTGGGCATCGTCAGCCGCTCGGGCCCGAGCTCTCTGACGGCATCGAAGTTGGCGTCGAGGTTGCGGTAGTAGCTGACGGGGCCGAAGAACCCGCTGCGGGCGAACTCGTCGGCGTAGGTCTGCAGGTCGGCCTCGGTGAGCCATGGACCCTCGGGGCCTACGAACGGTCGCGCCGGCGGTTCGGCCATGTTCGTGAGGAAGCCGGTGCCCTCGATGGGTGACGGTTCGCCTGCCCGTTCCTTCGCCACGGCGAAGCCGACCCCACCGGCGCTCCACAGGATCTTGGCCATCGAGTCGTACGCATCGGTGTCGAGCTCGACCTCGGCGACTCCTTGCTGCTGGAAGTACAGGATGTAGAAGAAGCGGTCGCCGTAG
>JANXXO010000046.1 GCA_025350565.1 Acidimicrobiaceae bacterium | reverse complement strand
GCGATGGAGCGACGATGCTGACCAGGTCAATGATCCTCGCCGAACTGGCACAGCTGCGACCCGTCGTTGGCCTCACGGGCACCCACGGCAAGACGACGGCTACCTCGATGATGGTGCACGTCTTGGCGGCCGACGGGCGCGACCCCGGGCGATTACTGGGTGCCGACGTACTGGGCGTGGGACCGAATGGTCACTGGGGCAGCGGTGACCTCGTGCTCGAAGTCGATGAGAGCTTCGGGACGTTCGCGTTGCTGCGCCCGTACGCCTTGGGGCTGCTCAACTTCGAAGCCGATCACCTCGATCACTACGGAACGCTGGCGGCGCTCGAAGCGGCCTTCGTCGACCTGGTCGAGCGAACCTCGGGACCGGTCGTTGTCTGGACCGACGACGACGGCGCGCAACGCGTCGCTTCGTCGACGAAGCGCGACGTGGTGCGCGTCGGCACCCGCGACGACATCGAGTGGCGGGTGCACGACGTCGAGGTCACTCGTCACGGCGCTACCTTCACCTTGGGTGGTGACGAGGTCTCGATGGCGCTGACGCTCAACGTGACCGGTGCCCATAACGTCTATGACGCGGCGGTTGTGGCCGTCCTCGCTCGGTTACTCGGGGTGGGACCCGACGCCATTGCCCGCGGCTTGGCGGCGTTCGCGGGGGCGCCGCGACGATTCGAATTGCTTGGTTCCTGGCGCGGCGTTGACGTGTACGAGAGTTACGCCCACCTGCCCGGTGAGATCCGAGCCGTGGTGAGCGCCGCTCGCGCCGCGGGCTACCCCCGCGTCACGGCCGTCTTCCAACCCCACCGCGTGACGAGGACCCTGACGCTCGCCGAGGAGTTTGCACCGGCCTTCGACGGCGTAGACCACGTCATCGTGACCGACATCTACACGGCGGGCGAGGCGAATCCGACCGGTCTGACCGGTGAGGTGGTCTATCAATCGATTGCCACCCGCGCCGCCGGGGTCGGCGCCTCGTACGTAGGCGAACTGCGCGACGTACCGGCCGCGCTCGAAGCACTGCACGATCAGAACGACGTGGTGCTGTTGCTCGGCGCCGGCGACGTTGCCTCGGTCGCGGCGGAACTGCCGGGAGGCGTCGACGGATGACGGTGGAGCAGTTGGTTGCCGTCGGCGCCGCCCGCGTGCGCGAGCACGCATCCTTTGGTGCCCGCACCACCTACCGGGTCGGCGGCACCGTGCGTGCGTTCGTCACCCTGTCGAGTAGTGACGATGTGCGCGAACTCGGTCCACTGATGGCCGCGTCGGGTCTCACCCCGTTTGTCCTCGGTAACGGATCGAACGTGTTGGTCGCCGACGGCGAACACGACGTGATCGGTGTCAGCGTGGGTGGCGAGTTCGAGGAGATCACCTGGCGCGACGACGGTGA
This sequence comes from Acidimicrobiaceae bacterium, assembly GCA_025350565.1. GTDB lineage: Bacteria > Actinomycetota > Acidimicrobiia > Acidimicrobiales > RAAP-2 > RAAP-2. The sequence goes on along the minus strand of JANXXO010000046.1, from coordinate 15,650 downwards.
GGTGGTCCACGTCGTCGCCGGCGCGGGGCTCGCCCTGCCCACGGCGTCACGCCGACTGGCCAAGAGCGGCATCGTGGGCTTCGAGTGGGCGGTCGGGGTACCGGGCACCTTCGGGGGCGCGGTCGCCATGAACGCCGGCGGCCACGGTTCGGAGATGAAGTCGTCCGTCACTGCTGTAGAGGTCTGGCGCGACGGCGTGCTGCGCACGTGGTCGATCGACGAGTTGGGGTTCGGTTATCGCACCAGCGCCCTTACTCGCTGCGATGTCGTGACGCGAGTGCACTTGACGTTGGCCCACGGCGACCCCGACCTCGCGCAGGAACGTATCCGCGACATTGTGCGGTGGCGTCGCGAACACCAACCGGGCGGCGCGAACGCCGGCAGTGCCTTTCGAAACCCCGAGGGCGACGCGGCCGGTCGATTGATCGAGGAGGCGGGCTGTAAGGGCCTGCGTCTAGGCAGCGCGGCCGTGAGCGAGAAGCACGCCAACTTCATCGTCGCCGACGCCGACGGGCGCGCCAACGACGTGTTCGAGCTTCTTTGGAACGTTCGGGACCGGGTGTACGCGTTTTCGGGCGTGAATCTGGTGACCGAACATCGATTCGTTGGCTTCGAAGGGTTACGGTGAGCGCGCGCCGTGGCCGAAGGGCCCCGCGCGCCGAGGTTGCCGCGCGCCGTCGCGACCCTCGTGGTGACGCCAGTCTCCGTCGCGAGCAGTTTTCGACCACGGCCCGTCGACCGCGGCGTCGACTGATTGGTTTGATGAAGGTGAGCACCGTCGTCGTGCTCGTGGGGGCCACGCTGGTGGGGGGCGGCGAGTGGGTCCTTCGCCAGTCCTATTTCCGCGTACAGCACGTGACCTTCGTCGGGGTGCATCACGAACTGCTGCGCCAGGTCTTGGCGGAGTCGGGACTCGAAGCACACCCTACGATGCTCCAGGTGAGCGCCCGCGAGGTCCGCGCAAAGTTGGCGAGCTTCACCTGGATCAGCGGACTGACCCTGGTGAAGCATTGGCCGAGCACCGTGGTGGTCACGGTGCTCGAAAGTACGGCGGTGGCCGTGGCCTTTAACGCCCGACACGCGTTGCAGTTCGTGGACCGGTACGGGCGCGACCTCGGCGCCGCGCCCCTGCGCGCGAATCTCCCGACCCTGCAGTTCGTCAAACCCCGCACGACGGCGTGGCCCTTCGAGCACGCCGGTCGGTCGGCCGCGTACGTGGCCAGTCAACTGCCCCCGGCCTTTAGCGCCCAAGTCTCGGTCATCACCGAAGACGACCACGGAAAGGTGACGTTGCAGATGACGACCCCGGTCACCTTCATCCTCGGTCCGCCGACGCAACTTCGTGCGAAGTTCGTGGCCATTGCGTCGGTGATCGCGCACACCACACTTCGTCCCGGTGACGTCGTCGACGCGACCGTACCCGACGAATTGGCGGTCACCGGAGCGCCCCCGTCCTAGAGCCGCCATTTGACCAAAAACCTTGACCTGACTAGCCTTCGTGAGCAATTGTTCGTCAATGTTCGCGCCCCCTACTGCGGTGCGACACAATAGAAGAGTCAACCCAAGGGGAGTGCATGAGTCTCAATCAGAACAATTACCACGCCGTCATCAAAGTTATTGGCGTGGGCGGGGGCGGCGTGAATGCGGTCAACCGCATGATCTCATCGGGACTTCGCAATATTGAATTCATTGCGGCCAATACCGACGCACAGGCCCTTTTGTTGAGCGAGGCCGATTTGAAGCTCGACATTGGTCGAGAGTTGACCAAGGGTCTAGGTGCGGGCAGTGACCCCGACATCGGGCGCCAAGCGGCCGAAGAGCACCGTGGGGAGATCGAAGAGGCCCTCATGGAGACCGACATGGTCTTCATTACCGCCGGCGAAGGTGGGGGTACCGGTACGGGGGCGGCGCCCGTGGTGGCCGAGATTGCCCGTTCGTTGGGCATTCTCACCATTGGGGTCGTGACGCGGCCCTTCTCCTTCGAGGGTAAGCGTCGAGCCACGCAGGCCGAAAAGGGTATTCAGTTGCTGCGCGACAAGGTCGACACCTTGATCGTCATTCCGAACGACCGCTTGCTCTCCGTGACGGCGCCCGATACCTCGATGCTCGACGCCTTCAAAATCGCCGACGACGTCTTGGTCTCGGCCGTGCGGGGCGTGACCGATCTCATCACGGTGCCCGGGCTCATCAACACCGACTTCGCCGACGTCAACGCGATCATGCGTAATGCCGGTACGGCCATCATGGGCGTGGGTACCTCGACCGGCGAAGGCCGCGCCGTTAACGCCGCGCGCGCCGCCATTACCTCGCCACTCCTCGAAGCCTCCATCGACGGCGCCCGAGGGATTTTGATGAACATTGTGGGCGGTCCCGACGTGACGCTCAGCGAAGTGACCCAAGCGGCCGAAATCATCCATTCGGTGGCTCACCCCGACGCGAACATCATCTTCGGCAGCGTCATCGATGAGTCGATTGGCGACGCGGTGCGCGTCACCGTCATCGCCGCGGGCTTTGATCACATTGTCGCGGCGAAGCCCTCGCCGACGACCACCGCCGAGCCGGTCCTCACCGAAGGTCCGCGCAGCGACATTTTCCAGAGCAGTGCCAGTGACGACTTCTTTGATGTCAGTGGCGACGACGATCTCCCCAGTTTCCTCCGGTAGTTCGGACTCCGTTCAGCGCGTCGCGGCGAATCTCGCGGCGCTGCGCGCGAGGATCAGCGCGACGGGACGAGACCCCGCCACGATTCGCCTCGTCGCGGTGACCAAGACCTTCGGCGCGGACGCGGTCGAGGCCGCCCTCGCCCTCGGTCTCACGTGCGTGGGGGAGAATTACGTCGACGAGCTCTGCGCCAAGAGGATGGCCGCGAGCGACGGCGCCGTTTGGCACTACCTCGGAGCGCTGCAGTCCAACAAGATCCATCAGGCCGTGTCCTGCGCCGACGTACTGTGCGCCGTCGCTCGCGTGAAAGAGATCGAAAAAATAGCCTCCTACGACGGAGCGCAGCGCATCTACGTGCAGGTCGACTACACCGGCCTTGCGTCGCGCAACGGGGCAGCACCGTCTGAGGTGGCCGGTCTGGTCGAGCGAGGCCGCTCCCTGGGCCTGGACGTCGCGGGATTGATGACGGTGGCGCCACCGGACGACGCGCGAACCCGCCTCGCCTTTCGATCGTTGACGGCCCTGGCCGACGATTTGGGCCTGGTCGAACGATCCATGGGGATGACCGACGACCTGGAAGTGGCCTGCGAACTCGGTACCAGTGAACTGCGTATCGGGCGGGCCCTTTTCGGCGCCCGGGCTCAGTGAGGCCTCCTGACCTAACATGGGTCGAAGCGCGGGAACCGCAAGGAGACGTTGATGAAAGATAAAGTGCGCGGGTTCCTAGGATTCCTAGGCCTGATCGAGGACGAATACGGCGAATACGGTTCGACGGCCCCGGCCCGACCCTTCTCCGACCAGCCCACCGCGGCCGACGAGACGGAATGGAACCAGCCCGCGCCGGCCTCCGCGCGCCAGTTCCCTTCTTCGTCCGGTAGCTCCTCGCACCGCTCGGCCCCCGCGGTCGCGCAACGATCCACCTCCATCTCCGTGCTCGATTCGTCGGGCCAGGCGCCGCGCATCCGACCCATGGCGAGCAGCGGCACCCAACGCGGTGTCTCCTCATTTTCCCACGAGCGTGACGTGGCCATCTTCGTGCCACGTTCCTACGACGAATCTCGTCGTCTCACCGATCTGCTTCGCTCCAACCGTGCCGTCGTCTTGAACGTGGCCGGTCTTGACCCTCACGTCGGGCGCCGACTGGTTGACTTCGCGGCGGGGACGGCCTACGCCCTCAACGCCAAGATCGAGATTCTCGGCAACAGCGTCTACCTCGTCAGTCCTCAGGGCATGCACCTTGGACCGGAAGCGAAGGAACGACTACGGTCTACGAATTTTCGTGACCTCGGCGACGCATGACCCTGGTCCATGACCTGATCACGCTCTACATCTTGATGTTGGTGGCGTCGGCGTTACTCAGTTGGTTCCCCACGGACTCGACGCGCGGCTCTCTCGCCAGCGTCAAACTCTTTTTGGCGCGCGTCACCGAACCGGTGCTGCGACCGATTCGTTCGATCATGCCGCGACCGACCTTCGGTGGCGTGGGCATCGACTTCTCGGTGATGATCGCCATCGTGATTCTGACCGTCATCAACGCAAATATCTGAATCCCGTATTCGATATTTTCGGGGACGTGAGGGGTAGGGTTGCTGCATGGATAGCTCGGATACAACCACCTCAGCGCTCGACGTCATCGACACCGTCGCCTTCAAAATCAATGTTCGCGGCTACAACGTGGACGAAGTCGACGAGTTCCTGGAACGTCTCTCGGTCGAGGTCCACCAGCTCAAAGAGCTCGTCGCGCAGCAACGCCAGCAACTTCGACAAGCAGGCGAACGCATCAACCAACTCGATTCGCGCACCGGCGTCGCGCCTGCTCCCGCGCCAGCGCCCGCACCGGTGGCCCCCGCGCCGGCACCGGTGCCCGCGCGCAACATCACCGTGACCGGCGCCGAACAGGTGACCGCGATGATCGTGATGGCCCAACAGTTCATCGAGCAGGCCCAACAAGAGGCCGAAGACAAAGCCCGCGAGATGACCACGAGCGCCCAAGAGCGGGCGCGCGAAATCGTCGCCGAGGCGCGCAGTCGCGCCGAAGACGAGGTCAACCGCTTGAACGGCTTGAAGCAGCGACTCAGCGAAGACGTCGAGACGCTGACGCGTCAACTCGACGCCGAGCGCAAGCGCCTCGGTGGCGCCTTGGCGGAGTTCTCGCGCTGGATCGAGAGTTCATTACAGGTCGGCGGGGCACGAGCGAACCCGCCGGCATCGCCCATCGTCCCAGAAGCGGCGACCGTGCGACCCCTGCAAACGCCACCTCCCGCACCGGCACCGGTGAAAGAATCCATTGGGCAAGTGCTCAACTTCGAACAACCTTCGCGCGACGATCGTCAGTAACTTCCTCGCCAACTGGTAGGGTCGTCCCGCACTTGTTGTGTGCCCATTCGAGGAGTTGACCATGTCGTCCAACGTAAAACCGGCCAAAAAGGCTACCGCCAAGAAGGCGGCGCCCAAAAAGACCGTGGCGGCGAAGGCGCCCGCGAAGAAAGTGGTCGCCAAAAAGGCGCCCGCGAAGAAAAGTCCCGCGAAGAAAGCTCCGGCCAAGAAGGTGGTGGCTAAAAAGACGCCGGCCAAGAAGGTGCCCGCCAAAAAGGCCTCAAAACCCGACGTCAAGAAGTCGAACACGCTGAACTCCGCTCAAAAGAACGCCGCGGCGAAGAAGGCGGCCGAGCTGAAGGCGAAGGCCTTGGCGAGCGCCAAGAATCAAAAAGAGCACGACGCCAAAGCGAAGGCCGCGGCCAAGGAAAAGGCGCTGGCGCTGAAGGCCAAAGCCGTCGCCGCCGTCAAGGCGAAGAAAGAACGTGACGCCAAAGCCAAGGTGGCGCTGAGGGAGCGAGAGGTTCAGCGCAAGGCCCGCGAGAAGGCGGCCACCGAGGCGAGGAAGCAGCGCGAGATCGACGCGAAGCGCAAGGCCATCGAAAACGAGAAACTCCGCAAGGTCCGCGAGATCGAGCGGCGAAATCACGAAGAACTGAAGCGCCAAGAGCGCCGCGACGCTGAAGAGCGCAAGCGGCGCGAGGCGCTCGAGAAGAAGATGCACTCGAAGCCCTACGGCGAACAGCCGGAGTTTCTCGAAGAACTGAAGAAACTGTTGCTCGAGACCCGTGACGGCACCAACGTGGACATCGCCATCATGGACTCCGAGGCCGACGAGATGCTGGTCGACCGTGAACGACTCGAGTACGACGACGAGGACGGCAGCAGCGTGGCCTCCGACATCCAGCGCGATCAAAAGAAGGACCTCGCCTCGCTCCTTCGTCTGAAGGTGGACGAAATCGACGTGGCCTTGGCCCGCATCGCGGACGGAAGTTACGGGCGTTGCGACGAGTGCTACGAGCGCATTGGCAAGGATCGCTTGCTGGCTCAGTTGCCCGTCTTCATGTGTGTCGAGTGTCGCGCCAGCGTCTAGGGTCCACGTTCAATCTCACGGTCATTGCGGTGGCGCTCGTGGTGAGCGCGCTGGACGCGCTCACCAAGGCGTGGGCCCGTCGTGAACTGGCGAATCACGCCGATCACGTGGGTCCGGTGGCGCTTCGCCTCCAATACAACTCGGGAATCTCGTTCTCCATCAACCGGTCGGGTCCGCTCGTGACCACCGTGGCGACGTTCATCATCGCCCTGGTCGTGGTGGCGGTGGGTCTGCGCGCCCGTCGCGGCGCGGCGGGCATTGGCTTTGGTCTCTTGATCGGTGGCGGCGTAGCGAACGTGCTCGACCGATTGTCGGCCCGGCCCCATCAGGTGACCGATTTCATTGCCCTCGGCTCCTTTCCGGTCTTCAACCTCGCCGACGTGGCGATTACGGCCGGGTTCGTGACCTTGATCGTGGTGGCCGTACGCGGCGGGAAGCTGCTGACGTGAGTGACGACACCACCTCTGATCCCTTCGACGGCGAGGTTCTCGACCTCGTCGTGCCCGGATCGCTCGATGGGATGCGCATTGACCGCGTGCTCGCCATGTTGACGGGACTGTCGCGATCGGAGGCGACGAACATTTTGCGTTCGGGGACGGTCAGCTTGAACGACAAGGTGATCACCAAGTCGTCCACCTCGGTCGAAGAGGGTCAACACCTCGTCGCCGTCCTGCCCGCCCCCGACAGCACGGACGTTGAGGCTGACGCGACGGTGCCCGTCGACGTCGTGTTGGACGACCCCGACTTCGCCGTGATCAATAAGGCGCCCGGCCAGGTCGTCCATCCCGGCGCCGGTCACCGCTACGGGACGCTGGTCGCCGGCCTACTAGCTCTCTACCCGCAAATCGCCCAGCTCAGCTCGGAGGGGCTGTGCGACCCCTTGCGTCCAGGCATCGTGCACCGACTGGACAAGGGGACCTCGGGCGTCTTGGTGGTGGCGAAAACGCCAGAGGGGTTCGCCAACCTCAGCACCCAGCTGGCCGAGCGACTCATGGAGCGGACCTACTACGGCATGGTGGAGGGACACGTGCTGGAAGAGCGCGGCGTGGTCGATGCCCCCATTGGTCGCTCCACGCGCTCGCCGACGTTGATGGCCGTTCGCGGCGATGGACGTCCCGCACGGACCGGCTACGAGGTGCTGGCGCGCATTGACAAGCCCCACGCCATGACACTGCTTCGACTGCAACTCGACACCGGGCGCACCCATCAGATTCGTGTGCACTTAGCGACCATCGGCCATCCGGTGGTCAACGATCCGCGCTACGGACACCGTCGCGACAAGCGACTGCCTGAGGACCGGTTTTTCCTGCATTCGACCACGCTCGCCTTCGCCCACCCTCGCACGGACGAGTGGTTGACGACGAGCGTGCCGTTACCGGACGATTTGCGGGCGCTGGTCCCGACGTCGGGGGTGTTCTAGGCGATTTCGCGAGCGGCGAGCACGGCGTCATCGTCGCGCAGCAACGTCAGGGCCTCTTCTTCGGCGCGGCGCACGCGGCGCACCCCGATGTCCATCTGCGTGGCGGTGGCTTGCAGCGACAGGGGAGTCGTGCCGTTCAGTCCGAAGCGCAGCGTCAAGACCTCACGCTGGAGATCGTTTAACTTCTCGAGCGCGCCGTGGAGCTGGTCGTCCATCATGGTCTGCTCGATTTCGCCGACCCAGTCGTGCTGACTGGGAGCAACGAGGTCGCCGAGCGTGGTGGCCGAGTCCGAGGAAGCGGGCTGGTCGAGACTGGCCGTGACCCCGGCCAAGCCGTGGAGGTTGTCGCGCTCGGCCTTGGTCATGCCGGTCGCTTCGCTCAGTTCGTCGTCCGTAGGCTTGCGTCCAAAAATGGAGGTCAGTTCCGCGGACGTCGCTTCGAGACGTTGGAGTTGCTCGCCGACTTCGAGCGGGATGCGAATGGTGCGACCGTGCTGCTGGACGGCGCGCTGGAGGGCCTGACGAATCCACCAGGTGGCGTACGTGGAGAACTTGAAGCCGCGCTCCCAGTCGAACTTCTCGACCGCGCGAAGGAGCCCGAAGGTGCCCTCTTGGACGAGGTCGATCATCTCGACGCCACGGTCCTGGTAGCGACGGGCCCAGTGCAGCACCAGGCGCAGGTTGGCTGCGACCATTTGCTTTTTGGCTTGCTCGTCGCCGGCCGTTACTCGCTTCGCCAACTCGACTTGCTCGTCGTAATTAGGCATGGGATAGCGGTCTAAATCTCGCATTAAAAGACCCAACATGTCGTTGGTGTTGACTGCCGATCGCCGGGGGGTGGTCGAAATCACTTCATACTCCTTACTTAGTAACGAAGCCGTGTCGCCCGTCGGCCTTAATTTCTCCTACGAACGTATGTCTAATTTACCACTGTGATCGCTCGAGGGCAAGGTCCGTTTCTTTGAAACGGCTAAGAATCGCTACGCGCTGTGGGTCTTTTTCACCTGTCGCACGCCGCGCGCTTGGTCGACCATATCGGCCAGCGTGAAGCTCGAGAGGTGCTCTCGCATGTGATTGCCCACGTCCGCCCTCACGCCCAGCAGCACGAACTGGCCCTCGTGGTCGCACGCGCCATCTTTATGCGGCTCGCCAAAGTCACCAGCGACGATGGGTCCGTCCACGGCCGCCACAATCTCGGCCAAGGTGATCTGTTCGGCCGAGCGCGCGAGCACGTAGCCGCCACCGACGCCGCGTTTTGAGCGAACGAGACCAACGCCCTTCAGACTGAGCAGAATCTGTTCGAGGTAGGGCTGGGGTAGTCCGGTGCGCTGGGCGAGGTCGCGTACCGAGGTCGGCGTGGACAGGTCGGGTCCGAGGGCGAGACTGAGGAGCGCTCGGCTGGCGTAGTCACCTCGGGTCGATACTCTCACCTCTTCAATCTACCTGCGAGGGGTCACCGCGCCCGGGGCCGTGCGCGAAGACCGCTCGTTGTCTGGCACAGTGGAGGGGTGGAAGAGACCCCCAACGACAACGTGACCGTCAATCCTGACGAAGTGATGGCTCCGGGCGAATCCGGCCCGACCGCCGACGACGAAACGACCGATTTCATCAGCCAACCGGCCAAAGTCATGCGAATTGGCTCGATGGTGAAGTCCTTGCTGGACGAAGCGCGAAGCGCGCCGCTCGACGAGGCCGGTCGGGCCCGCCTCGGCGAGATTTACGAGACGTCCATCAGCGAGCTCTCCGGCGCACTTTCGCCGGACCTAGGCGCCGAACTCTCCAAGATGGCCATTCCCTTTAGCGCCGACGTGCCAACCGAGTCCGAACTTCGCATTGCCCAGGCGCAACTGGTCGGGTGGCTGGAAGGTCTCTTTCACGGCATTCAGGCCTCGCTCTTCGCTCAACAGGCGGCCGCCGCCGCCCAACTGGAAAAGATGCGCGATCGCTCGTTGCCGCCCGGCGCGAGTGAACCGCGCGCCGGTACGTATCTCTGAGCTATGTCGTGAACTGTGACACGCACTCGGTAGCGTGCAAAGAGATCTCGTTTCATCCTTCTGTTGCCCCACGAAAGGGTCGTTCAGCGCATGGCTGAGGGCTTCGTCCACCTCCACAATCACACTGAGTACTCGATGCTCGACGGCGCCGCGCGGGTCGATGAGATGGTCCTCGCCGCCAAAGCCGATGGGCAGACGGCGATCGGAATCACCGACCACGGCAACCTGTACGGAGCTATTGATTTTTACGAAGCCTGCAAGAAACACGACCTCAAGCCCATCCTAGGTATCGAGGCCTACATGGCGGCCAACTCTCGCTTCGATCGCCCTCCGCGGCGCGGAAAGGTCGACGACACCGGTGGCGAGACCGAAGGCGGCCAAAAGCTCTACCACCACCTCACATTGCTCGCGACCTCCAACGCCGGGTACCGAAACCTGCGCGAGCTCTCGTCGGCCGCCTTCTTGGAGGGGTACTACTACAAGCCTCGCCTCGACTGGGAGCTGCTCGAGCGTTACAACGAAGGTTTGATCGCCACGTCCGGCTGTCTCGGCGGCGTGGTACTCCAGGCGTTGCTTCACGACGACTATCCGAAGGGCCTCGAACTGGCCGGACGTCTACAGACCATCTTCGGGCGCGACAACTTCTTCATCGAGATGCAGGACCACGGACTTCCTGAACAGGACCGCACGAATCCCCGCCTCTTGCAAATCGCCAAGGAACTAGGCGCACCGTTACTGGCGACCAATGACCTGCACTACGTCAACCACGACGACGCCGAGATGCACGACGCCCTGTTGTGCATTGGCACCGGTTCGCTCGTCGCCGATCCCAGCCGCTTCCGGTTCAACAGCGACCAGAACTACTTGAAGTCCGCGGCGGAGATGCGCTACCTCTTTCGTGAGATTCCCGACGCCTGTGACAACACCCTGCGCATCGCGGAACGGGCCAACGTGGTCATTGCCTTCGACAATGATGCCCTGCCCGAGTTTCCCATTCCCGACGAGTTCGCCGCCGGTACGCATAAGGACGGGGCCAATCGATTGCTGCGCGAACTGACCTACCGCGGCGCGGCCGAGCGCTACGGCGATCAACTGAGCGACGAAGTTCGGGGTCGTCTCGAGCACGAACTGGGCGTCGTGGCCGACATGGGGTTCTCTGACTACTTCCTCGTGGTCTGGGACCTCATCCGCCACGCTCGCGACACCGGCATTCGCGTCGGCCCCGGGCGCGGTTCGTCGGCCGGCTGCTGTATTGCCTACTGCCTGCGCATTGTGGACATCGACCCCATTCGCCACGGACTGATCTTCGAACGATTTCTCAACCCCGGCCGTCGTCAAATGCCCGACATCGACATGGACTTCGACGAACGCCACCGCGGCGACATGATTCGCTACGCCGCCGAGCGCTACGGCTCGGACCACGTCGCCCAGATCGTGACGTTCTCCACCATCAAGGCTCGCGCTGCCGTACGTGACGCCGCGCGAGTGCTCGGTTACCCGCCTCAACTCGGCGACAAGATCGCCAAGGCCATGCCGCCGTTGGTGATGGGTCAGGACTTACCCCTGGAGGCCTGCTTTACGCCCATGCCCGGTCACGAAGGTCGCTTCCCTGAGGCGGCCGAACTGCGAGGGCTCTACGACACTGACCCCGAAGTAAAACACTCCGTGGACGTGGCGATGGGTTTCGTGGACAAGCGTCGCCAGGACGGTATTCACGCGGCCGCGGTGGTCATCACCAAAGAGCCGATGCTCGACTATGTGCCCATCCAACGAAAGTCGGGACCGTCGGGCTCGGGCGAAGACGCCCCAATCGTCACGCAGTACGAAGCGACGTGGATCGAGAAACTCGGACTCTTGAAGATGGACTTCTTGGGGCTGCGCAATCTCGCGATCATCGAACGAGCGCTCGAACACATCAAACGGCGCCACGGCTTCGACGTCGACATCGACAACGTGCCCTTGGACGATCCCAAAGTCTTCGCCATGTTGCAGATGGGCAACTCGATCGGCATTTTCCAGTTAGAGGGCGACAAGATGCGCCAACTCATGCGCCGCCTGGCGCCTACGAGTTTCGACGACATCGCCGCTCTCAACGCGCTCTATCGACCGGGACCACTGAGTGAGAATGTCCACAACGACTACGCCGACCGGAAGAACGGTCGTCAATCGGTCAGCTACGACCATCCCGATCTAGAGGCCGTCCTCGGCGAGACCTACGGGCTCATGATTTACCAGGAGGACATCATGCGCGTGGCCACCGTGATCGCGGGCTTCTCCTTGACCGAGGCCGACGACTTGCGTAAGGCCTGCTCAAAGAAGATCCGCGAGATGATTCGTCTGCAGCGCGCGAAGTTCGTCGACGGTGCCGAGCGCGAAGGGTACGGGCGCGAACTCGGCGAGACGATCTTTAACAAGATCGAACCCTTCGCCGACTACGCCTTCCCCAAGGGCCACGCGTACGGCTACGGACTGATTGGCTATCAAAACGCGTGGTTGAAGGCTAACTACCCGGTCGAGTACATGGCCGCGCTCCTCACCTCGTTCCGCGACGACAAAGACAAGGCCGCCGTTTACCTCAACGAGGCCCGCCAGATGGGCATCACCGTCGGCGTTCCCGACGTCAACGAGTCTTTCGGCGAGTACGCCCCGAGCCTCTCGCAGGACCGGACCATTCTCTTTGGCATGGCGGCGGTGCGAAACGTCGGCGAAGCGCTGGTCGAAAAGATCGTCGCCGAACGTGAAGCCAATGGTCGATTCGCCGACGTCTACGACTTCGTTCGACGAGTCGATCCCGTGGTGCTCAATCGCCGCTCCATGGAATCGCTCATCAAGGCCGGCGCCTTCGATACCCTCGGGGTCGCGCGCCTCGGTTTCCTCTTGAAGGTCGACGAGATCTGCGACGTCACGCTCACGCGACGTCGTGACCACGCTCTCGGCATCACCACCTTGTTCGCCGCGCTCGGCAACGACGGGGACCACCATGACTGGGAGGGCACCGAGATCACCCTCTCCGACATTGAGTTTGATAAGACCGTCAAACTCGACTTCGAGCGCGAGATGCTCGGTACGTATATCTCCGACCATCCCCTTTACGAAGTGGAGAGCGCACTGGCGACCAAGACCGATGGCACCATCATCATGATTCGCGAGCGAGGCGAGGAGTTGGCGCGCACCGGAAAAGCCGTGACCGTGGGGGGCATTCTCGCCGAGGTGCAGATCCGCACGACCAAGATGGGTAAGCAGTACGCCCGGGTCGTTTTGGAGGACCTCGGGGGAGCGATGGAGATCAATTTCTCCGCCAACAACTTCGAAAAATTCAGCGGGTTTCTGACCAAGGACAACATTGTGCTGGTGAAGGTTCGACCCGGTTACGAGGAAGAACTTCGCTTCAGTGCGATGGGCGTGGAGATGTTGAGTGTGGAGCGCGGCGACGAAGAGTTGCGACTCGCCCTTCGCCCCCAAGACCTCACCCAGACCTCCATTGCCTCGCTACGCGAGATTCTCGCGCGCTATCCCGGCCGATCGCCGGTGATCGTCGAGACCGGTGACGCCGGGAAAGCCTTCAAATTGGGTCCCGAATTCAACGTCAATATTGCCGGCGTGGTGGCCGATCTCCGCTCAGAATTCGGTCGAAACGTCATTAAGGCGTAGCCGGCTAAGCGGGTACGGAAAGAGTCGTAGAATGTGGTCCTATGGCAATGAACGTCACGACCAAGGACACCACCGCACTCTCCGATGCAGAATTGGCCGAGATGGCCGACCTCTGCGTCGACCGGGAGCCCAACTTCGACATAGGGTTCCTCTCGAAGCAGCGAGAAGACTGGGTGCTCGTGACCCAAGTGCGCGAGGGGAACAAGTTACGGGGCTACTCGTTCGGCACCCTCGAACGAATCGGTGGTACGCCGTCACTGCTGGTGGGTCTGTTATTGGTGGACCGAAACGCCAAGTCCGACCAGACGTTGAAGGCAATCCTGCACGACCAGTTCCGTCGTGCCCTGCTGGCCTTTCCCGACGAGGACGTACTGCTCGGCTCACGACTCACCACCGCGGACGGCTTTCGCGCCTTCGCCGGACTCGAGGACGTCGTCCCGCGCCTCGGCTACAAGCCGACCGGTGAGGATCGGGCCTGGGGACGGCGCCTCGCCAAACGTTTCGGTTCCGAGAAGTCCATCGACGACAAGACGTTCATCATGACGGTGAGTCCTGGTCCGGTGGGTGGTCTCGATTACGTGGCGTCCAAGGGCCCGATTCCCGACGGCGCGGCGTCGTTCTTCACGGGTCTGAAGCCCCAAATGGGTGAGCGTCTGGTGGTGTTTGGTTGGGCGATGGCCGAAGCACTGGCCTCGGGCAAGCTGCCCAAATAGTCAGCCGCGCGGCAGTAAGCCCGTGCAGCTTTTGTAACAATGTCCATCGATGGGCTTGGACAAGGTCGTCAACACGTAGGCGGGACGAAAGCCCAGCGCCGACGACAGTTCCTTTCCAGCCAGGGATGCGCGTCGTGTTGCTTCCATGGTGCGGATGGCGTGGGCGTCTTCGCACAGGAGCCACACGTCGTCGCCGAACCAGCCAAAACGAACCCAAGTGGAACCGTCGTCACTTCGGCGCAGCAACTGCGGTCCCCGGTCTGCGGCGATGAGCGCGACGCTCGGACGTTCCCCGCGAAACTCCCAGTAGGGCGCCGATGGACCGCGAAAGCCAAAGAGGGGACCGTCGGCCGGACTGGCGAGTTGTTCCAACCACCGTCGAACGCGTCGACCGCGGTACGTACCGAGTCGGCGCGGCAGATCCTCGAGGGTGACCGATTCGGGCTGCGCGAGATCGTTTCGTTCCACGTCGAACGCTAACTGGCCCTCGACCACGTCGAAGACGGCCAAGTCGGTCACGTAATCGGATGGCCAGGGAATCCGCCACCGCACGATGGTTTGGGACTTCAGGTCCACCACCGTGGTGGTTTCGTTGGTGGAACCGAGGACCAGTCCGAAGACCGTCGACCCACCGCTCAGGTCCACGCTCGATCGTTGGGGCATGCGTTCCACGAGCCGTTTGTTGGCCCTCACGGCGGCGTCGCGACTGAAGATGGCCATCAACCCACCAGCGAACGAAGTTGGGCGTCGAGGGCTTGGACCGAGTCGACTGGTAACTGGCAGACGCCGCCTCGACAGACGTAGGCGAGTCCGGATTGGCGTCCCGCGAGGAGCGGGGACGATCCGTGACCGACGATGAGAACAGTGCGAGGCATCGCTATCGAGCGTACGTGGTCGCTCAACTCGTTCGCGTCGCCCGGCACCACGACCTCGACACCCGCCAGGGCGAACCCGGCGGCGTCAACGAGGTCTGGCACGGCTCGGGGATGCTGCGCGAGGAGCGAGGCCGCCAGGTCCACCAGTCGCTGCGCCACGGCGAGTAGGTCAGCGTCGCCGACGCACAGGGCGAGGCGCGCCACGGCGCGACAGGCGACGGCGTGACTCGAAGGCGTGGCGCCATCGAAGATTTCCTTGGTCCGACGTCGCAGATCAGTGACCTGGTCGCCTTGGGCGAAGAGCCCGCTACCGGTATTCGGTCGAGCCGAGCTCGGTACCTCGCCGTCCCAGTAGTGGCGAAGTAGATAGTTAGCCAGGCCCGTGGCGTGGTCGATCCATTCGTCACTCCCACTTCGTTCGAAAGCGTCCACAGAAGCGTCGAGAAGCCAGGCGACGTCGCTGGCGCTGGCGTAGGCGTTTTGGTCTTGGGTGCGCCACCAACAGTCGGAGGCAAAGTGCGTGCGCGTGAGCGTGCGTAGGAGGTCGACCCCGGCCTCTTCGTACAACGTCCGACCACTGCGCACGAGCGCCGACGCGAACATCGCGTTCCACTCAAGAATGACCTTTTCGTCGCGCTGTGGCTGCCGTCGCTCTTCGCGCGCTCGGCGTAGGGCGTCGCGCGCGTCGCGCAGAGCAGTCGGCGTGGTGAACGGGGCACGCTCGGCAAGTTGGGGGATGGACCGGCCTTCGAAATCGCCCGGCTCGTCAATTCGCCATCGGGCCAGCGTCGCCTCGACGAGGTCCGCGCGCCCCTCGCCGAGCGCCGCGCGGACCTCGTCGGGCGTCCACGTCACGTGCGAACCTTCGACGCCTCCTGCGTCGGCGTCGAGAGAAGAAGCAAAGCCGTGGTCGAGCGCGAGATCGGC
>JANXXO010000015.1 GCA_025350565.1 Acidimicrobiaceae bacterium | reverse complement strand
CGGGCTCTATTCTTACGTCTTTTTGGTCCATTGGCGCACGTCGCACGGAGTCACTACTCTTACGAACATATGTTCGCTTTTTCTCCCAATCGCCCTGCATTATCTGAGGATTTGGTGGCCACGCTGCGCCCCGTCACCCTCGCCAAGAGTCGGATGCTGCCCCTGGGCGAGCCCTGGGGTGCCCTCGTTCCTGGTCGGGGGCTTCGTCGTGGTTCGACCGTCGTGGTGCAGGCGCAGCCGGGACTGGGCGGGCTCAGTCTCGCGCTCAGTCTCCTCACTGAATCGAGTGCGAGGGGTCACTGGGCCGCGGTCGTCGGCGTCGACGATCCCGGCGTCGTCGCCATTGCCGACCTCGGCGTCGATCTTCGTCGCGTCTTGTTCGTGCCGCGTCCGCGTGGCGCGTGGGCCGAGTCGGCGGCCGACCTGCTCGACGGGGTGGACCTACTTATTGTCCGTCCGCCGTCGCGGGCGTCCCACGGTTCGGCACGCCGGCTGATGGACCGGGTGCGCGAACGAGGGACGGTGTTGATTGTGCTCGCCGAACCCGCTTCGCTCTGGCCCTTACCGGCCGATCTCTCCTTCGACATCACCGAGTCACAGTGGTCGACGTCGTCGCGATTAGACGCGCGCTATCTCACGGTGCGCGTCGGTGGGCGAGGAGAAGCGGCCCGCTGCGGCGAGCACGTGGTGGTGTTGCCTAATCGCAAAGGACGTTGCGAGGCCAACTGATGGAGCGGCTCCTCGCTATCTGGATTGAGGCGCTCAGCGACGAGTTGCCGGACGGATCAACCCTGCGCGACCATTTGGCGCTGCTCGACGCGTTGACAATCCTCTGTCCCTTCACCGAGTCGATCCGACTCGACCTCTTCGTGTTGCCGCTTCGCGGACCGAGTCGCTTCTTCGGTGGTGATGAGGCGGTGCTGAAGATTGTGCGCGACAGCGTCTATGACGTCACGGGGTACGGCTCGTCCCTCGGCGTCGCCGATGGCCTGTTCTGCGCCGAACAGGCCGCGCGCAAAGGACTCGTGCTCGCGCCGGGACGGACCGAGGCGTTTCGTCGGTCGCTGCCCCTTTCGGTACTCGGACAAAAGGACGTCGCGACGACCTGTCAGCGACTCGGTCTGCACACCGTGGGCTCCTTCGCTGACCTCGACCCCGCGCGCGTCGCCGAACGGTTCAATAAGCACGCGCTCGCGCTGCACCGCGTCGCGCGCGGCGAGAGTGCCGAACTCGACACGCAGCGCGACGCCGCACTGGTCCGGCGCCTTCGCCAGTTGCGCGGTGAGGAGGAGGTGCGCGACGAACAGATGGGATTCTTTGGGCAGCGCGGCGCCGGTGACGACCGGGCCGACGCGGCCGCGCATCGCGTTCGTCGTCGTCTCGGCGCCGACGCGGTCCTGGTGGCGTCGCTGCGCGGCGGCCGCGGGCCCGAGGACCGTGCCGCACTCGTGCCGTGGGGCTCGCCGTCACTGAGCGTCCGTGACGTCGCGCCGTGGCCGGGACAGATGCGTGCTCCTTCGCCCGCTACCACCTTGGCCCATCCCGTCGCGGTGCAACTGCGCGACGAAAGTGACCATCAGATTGTCATGGGCTCGCGCGGGTTGCTGAGTGAGCCACCCCAGACACTGTTGTTCTCCAGTCAGATGCGCCGCGAGATCGTGTGGCACGCGGGGCCGTGGCCGTTGGTGGAGCGCTGGTGGGCGCTCAATCGCCGCCGCGCGCACCTCCAGGTCCTGCTCGCCAGCGGGGAAGCGTTGCTGCTGAGCGCCGAGGCGAGCCATTGGTGGCTCGCGGGGATTTACGACTGATGCACTACGGCGAACTTCACGCCCACTCGGGCTTCAGTTTCCTCGACGGGGCGAGCGACCCCGAAGAGTTGGCCGCCGAAGGTGCGCGACTCGGGCTCTCGGGGTTGGCGCTCACCGACCATCACGGTTTCTACGGCGTCGTGCGCTTCGCCGAAGCGGCGCGGGCCTTCGGACTGCCTACGGTCTTTGGCACCGAAGTATCCCTCGGCGCCACGGACGATCGCGTGGGCGTGCACGATCCCTCCGGTGAACATCTCGTTCTGCTGGCTCGTTCACCGGTCGGTTACCGCGCGCTCTCGACGATGCTCGGCGAAGCGCACTTGCGTCGTGGCGAGAAGGGGGCACCACGCTTCACCCTGGAAGAAGTCGCGACCAACGCCCACGAGTGGCTCGTGTTGAGTGGGTGTCGCAAGGGACCCCTCACGCGCGCGTTGATGCAGGAGGGTCCGCGCGCCGCGGGACGGGCCCTGGAACGTCTGGTGGCGGCCTTTGGTCGCGACAACGTGGCGGTCGAGATCTGGGACCACGGGGCGCCCGACGACGTCGCGCGCAATGACGTTCTCGCCGAACTGGCCGTTCGTCGCGACGTCGCGCTGGTGGCGACGAACAACGTGCACTACGCCACCCCGGCGGCGTTCGCGCGCGCCAACGTGCTCTCGGCGCTGCGCGCACGACAGAGCCTCGAAGAGATGGAGGGGTGGTTGAACGCGTCGCCCCTCGCGCACCTGCGCAGTGACGCTGAGCAGCGTCGCCGTTTTGCGCGCTGGCCCGGTGTCGTGGACCAGGCCGGCGAACTGGCCAGCGCTCTCGCCTTCGACCTTCGACTGGTGGCCCCGAACCTGCCGCCCTTTTCAACCCCCGACGGGCTCGATGAGCAGTCGTATCTCGAGGTCCTCGTGAGTGAGGGCGCGACCAAGCGTTACGGTCCGCGCCGTGAGGAAAAGGTGCCGGGCGCCTGGCGCCAGATCGATCACGAACTGAGCGTCATCAAGACCCTCGGCTTCGCCGGCTACTTTCTCACCGTTTGGGACATCACCGAGTTCTGTCGGCGCAACGACATCTACTGCCAGGGTCGTGGTTCGGCGGCCAACTCGGCCGTCTGCTTCTCACTCGGCATCACCAACGCCGACGCGGTGAAACTCAACCTCTTCTTCGAACGGTTCCTCTCACCGGCGCGTGACGGTCCGCCCGACATCGACGTCGACATTGAATCTGGTCGACGAGAAGAGGTGATCCAGTATGTCTACGAGCGTTACGACCGACGTCACGCGGCCCAGGTGGCGGCGGTCATCACCTATCGTCCCCGTTCGGCACTGCGCGACGTGGCGCGCGCGTTTGGATTTAACGAAGAGCAGGCCAACAAACTGCGCGACAGCGTCGATCGCCACACCATGACCGCGAGCCCCGACGTGCCCGAACTGGTCACCACGATGGCGAGCCAGATGCTCAATCGTCCGCGTCACCTCGGCATCCACTCGGCCGGCATGGTGCTCTGCGATCGACCGGTTATCGAGGTCTGTCCCGTCGAGTGGGGACGCATGCCCGGGCGCACGGTCCTGCAGTGGGATAAAGATGACTGCGCGGCCATTGGACTGGTGAAGTTCGATCTCTTGGGACTGGGCATGCTCGACGCCTTGCACCGCTGCGTTCGCCAGGTCGAGTCCTTTTACGACGTCACCATCGACCTCGGGGCGTTGCCGCAAGAGGACGTCGTCTACGACCTGTTGTGCGAAGCCGACACCGTGGGCGTCTTCCAGGTGGAGTCGCGCGCCCAGATGGCCACGTTGCCGCGCATCCAGCCACGGTGCTTCTACGACATCGTCATCGAAGTGGCGATCATCCGACCCGGTCCCATCCAGGGCAACGCCGTGAACCCCTATATCCGACGTCGTCGCGGTGACGATCCCGTCACCTACCTGCATCCGCGCCTGGAACCCATCCTTCGCCGCACGCTCGGCGTGCCGCTCTTCCAAGAGCAGCTGATGGAGATGGCCGTGGCCGTGGCCGGTTTCTCACCGGCCGAGTCCGACGAACTGCGCCAGGCCATGGCCTCGAAGCGTTCGGAGTTGCGCATGATGAAACTGAAGAGCCGCTTCTACGCCGGCATGGCGCAGAACGGTATCACCGGAGGGGCGGCCGATCAACTCTTCGACGCGTTGGCGGCCTTCGCCAACTTTGGCTTCCCCGAGTCGCACGCGGTCTCGTTCGCCCACCTCGTCTACTGCTCGGCCTGGCTGAAGGTGCACTACCCGGCGGCCTTTCTCGTCTCGATGCTGAACGCCCAACCGCTCGGTTTCTGGTCCACCCAGAGCCTCGTCGCCGACGCGCAGCGTCACGCGGTACGCGTGCAGCGTCCCGACGTGAACCGCTCGGGCGTCGAGGCGACCTTGGAGGGAGCCGCCGACGACCCCGACGTGCGTCTCGGTCTCTCGCACCTGCGCACGATTGGTGAGGAACTGGCCACGCGCATTGTCGAAGGCGCACCGTGGCGCGACTCCTCGGACCTGGTGCGGCGAGCGGGTGCCCAGCAACACCACCTCGAAGTGTTGGCCGCGGCCGGCGCGCTCGACTCCTTTGGCGAGAGCCGTCGGGCGCAGGCCTGGTCGGCCGGTGCCGCGGCCCAGGGCACGCTCGACCGATTACCGGGCGTCGTGACGGGCTTGGAGGCGCCGAGTTTGCCGGCCACGAGTGAGATGGAACGGGTCGCCGACGACCTGTGGTCCATGGGACTCACGCCGGATGCCACGGCCATGGCGCTGGTACGCGAGTCGCTCAGCGCACGGGGCGTCACGCGAGCGAACGCGCTGTTGGGCGCGGAGAGTTCGCGCGTGGTGGTGGCCGGGGTCGTGACGCACCGCCAGCACCCCGAGACGGCCAACGGGGCGGTCTTCATCAACTTGGAGGACGAGACCGGACACATCAACGTGATCTTCTCGAAGGGCGCGTGGGCGAGGTGGTCGCTCGTCGCGCGAAGTGCACCGGCCTTGGTGATTCGAGGGATGTTACAGCGCGGGCAGGGAACGTTGACGCTCACGGCCGAGTTCGTCGAGCCGCTCGCGCTCGGCGCCACGACGCCCTCTCGCGACTGGCACTAAAGGGTCACGACCGTGACGAGGGAGGACCCAACAGATCCCACTTGTTGCCGTAGAGGTCCTCGAACACCGCCACCATGCCGTACTCCTCGGTGCGAGGTGCGGTGTGGAAAGTGACACCGTAGGCCGACATTCGCTCGAAGGCCACGTCGAAGTCGTCCACGCGCAAGAACAGTCCGACGCGGCCCCCGAACTGATCGCCCACGGAGCGCTCTTGTTCGGCGCCGCGCGCTTTCGCGAGCAGAAGTCCGGTCGAAAGATCGGGAGGTCGAACGACGACCCAACGCTTTGGCCCGCCGTCACCGTCAAGGGACGCCGCGTCCTCGGTGAGAACGAAATCCAACGCCTCGACGAAAAAGGCGATCGCCTCGTCGTAGTCGTTCACGATGAAACTGACCAGATCGAGACCCATGGACGAAGGCTAACGGACCATTTAGGAGAGGAAGTCACCCCACGTGCGCGACGTCACACGTTGCGTACGGGTCAGGCGAGGGGCTCGACGAAGGCGTACTCGGGACGGTGTCCCGATTCGATCTCGAGCCGGACCAGCAGTTGGGCCACGGGAAGGTCCTTCGCGTGCGTGATGCCGATGCAGCGCGACCTCGTGGGAAGGACGTCGAAGCGCAACTCCGTCGTCTCGAGCACTTGGCCGACGAAGGTGGAGAGTTGGAGCTCGGAGTCAATCTCGAAGTCGTGCGTCTCCATGGATTTGCGCATCAAGGGGATGATCTCTGGTTGGAATCCCCAGAGGTTCATGGAGACCGTGGCGAGGGGAGAAAGCGACACCGGTTCCAGACCGTCGTCGGCGTCGTAGCCCTCGAGCGTCGAGTGCACGTTGCGGCGTTCCACGATCTCGGTCAGTCGACCATCTTCGACCATGCAGGTCCCTCGAGAGACGGGCAAGTCACCGACCAACGCCCGGTCGAGCTCGAAGCCCACGAGACAGTTGTCGAAACTTTTGGCGAGTTGGTCACCGAGGAGGAGGAAGGCGGCGCGCCCGTAGAGGTCGTCGGCGTTAGAGATGCCGAAGGGTCGCGACAGGTCGAGACTCGACTCGGCCGCGAGGGTGGCGTCCACGGTGCCCCGAAGTCGATTCTGTACGGCGAAGGAGACCTTGCGCTCCTTCGGCCACCGGGCCGCGACGTGCGATTCGATCTGGGGACCGGTATCGGGATTGACGACGATGACGATGTCCTCAAAGCCCGAGGCCCACGCGTCCGAGGCCAAGAGGTCGATGACCCCTTCACCGTGTTTGCCAATGGGCGCGAGTTGTTTTACGCCGCCGTAGCGCCGGGCTCGACCAGCGGCGAGGATGACCAAAGACGGACCACTCAACGCGACCACCGCACGACGGCCGACGCCCAGGTCATTCCGGCGCCGAAACCGGTCATGAGGGCGCATTCGCCCTCTTTGATACGTCCATTTTCCCGGGCGTCGAAGAAGGCGAGCGGGATTGACGAGCTCGACGTGTTGCCGTAACGATCGAGGGTGACGACGGTGCGCTCCATGGGTATCTCGAGGCGTTGGGTGGCCGCCTTGATGATGCGGATGTTGGCCTGGTGGGGGATGACGAGGCTGATGTCGTCGGGGCTGACCTGCGCGTTCTTCATGGCCTGCTCGGCCGAGTCCACGACCACCCGCACGGCGCGGCGAAAGATCTCTTTGCCGTCCATCTGGAAGTAACCACCGTGTTCGGCCGTGAGGAGATCGGCCGCCGAACCATCGGCCCCCAGAACGAAGGAGAGAATGTCGTTGCGCTCCTCGTCGTACTCGAGCACCGCCGCGCCGGCGCCGTCGCCGAGCAGCACCGCCATATTGCGGTCACTCCAGTCGACCCAGCGAGAAAGGTTCTCTGTACCTACGACCAGGATGCGCCGGTTGCCGGTCTCGAGGAGGCCCTGGGCCGTTCGCACCGCGTACATGAAGCCGCTGCAGGCCGCGTTCACGTCCATGGCGGGGCAACTGAGACCGAGTTCGTGCGCGATCATCGGTGCCGACGCGGGACAGAGCCGGTCGGGTGTCGTGGTCGCGACGACGATGAAATCGATGTCGCCGACCACCAGACCGGCGTCTTCGATGGCGTTACGACCGGCGATGACGCCGAGGGAGACGGCCGTGCCGCCGACGCGGCGCTCGCGAATACCGGTGCGTTCGGTAATCCATTCGTCGGAGGTGTCGAGTGTCAGTGACAACTCGTCGTTGGTCACGATTCGATCGGGAAGGGCAATGCCCCAGCCCCTAAAGCGAACGCCCATTGGTCAGCTCCTCGCTGGTCAGCCTGGGCTCAAGTCTACGACGTGGCTTCGACGCGGGGCGGTGCCTTCAGAACCTGCAAGGTACATCGAGCGACGCAGATCATGCGACCTTGGTCGTCGGTGAGGTCAATACCCCAGACGTGCACCGTACGGCCCTTACGGATCGGTGTCGCGGTCGCGGTAAGGGTGCCGCTCGTCATCGAGCGAAGGTGCGAACAGTTGAGTTCGGTGCCCACGACAATCTCTCCGGGACCCACGCTCACCGCACCGCCGATACTCGCCGCCCCTTCGGCCAGTAAGGCCGACACGCCCCCGTGCAAGATGCCAAAGGGCTGATGGACCTTCGGACCAACTTCGACCTGGAGCACCACCTTCTCGGGACCGAATTCGACCACCTGCACTCCGAGTTGCTTGTTCACGTCATCGGCGTTGGAAACTCGGTTCGTGAGGGCGTCGGACATTTCGCCAGTGTAGAAGTTCGCCGGTAGCCTCTCAGCATGACTCGACGAGTAGACCTACGAAGCGACACGGTGACGCAACCAACCGAGGCCATGCGCGACGCCATGTTTCGTGCCGTCGTGGGCGACGACGGCTACAACGAGGACCCGACGGTTCGAGCGCTCGAGGAGCGCTACGCCGAAATGGTTGGTAAGGAAGCAGCGGTCTTCGTGCCGTCGGGCGTCATGGCCAACCAGATCGCCCTTCGCATCCTCACCTCGCCCGGCGATCTGGTCATCGCGGGGCGCGCCCAGCACGTCGTGAGTTTTGAGATGGGTGCGGCCGCGCGAAATTCCTCGGTGCAGTTTGTCACCGTCGACGACACCAGCGGGACTGTCGCACTTCGCGACGTGCTCGACATCATCGACGCCGAACAAGACCATCAGCCGCACGTGTCGATGGTTTCCTTGGAAAATACCCACATGCCCTCGGGTGGCACGCCACTGGACGTCGCCGACATCACCTCGATGGCGAGCGCCATCGGCGAACGACCGCTCCATCTCGACGGGGCGCGACTCTTCAACGCCGTGGTCGCCACGGGCACGACGGCCGCGCAGTACGCGGCGCCGGCGACGACGGTGATGACCTGTCTTTCGAAGGGTCTCTGCGCGCCGGCCGGTTCACTGCTCGCCGGTCCTTCCGCGCTCATGGAGAGGGGTCGAATCGAACGCAAACGCCTTGGGGGGGCCATGCGTCAGGCCGGCTTTCTCGCGGCGGCCGGACTGGTGGCCCTCGACACGATGATCGAGCGGCTGGCCGATGACCATGCGAGGGCGAGCACCTTGGCCCATCTCTTCGCGACCACGTTTCCCGAAACCGGCTTCGATCCCTCGACCTGTCGAACCAATATCGTGGCGTTCGATCATCCCCAAGCTCGCCAGCTCGTGAGTGAGTTGGCGAACCTCGGGGTGGAGGGCGACACCGTAGGGCCACGTCGGGCGCGCTTCGTCACGCACGCCGGGGTGAGCGACGACGACGTGTCGTTCGTGGCCGAGGTCCTAGCCCAGTTCCGGCCCGCGGGGGGCTGACGAGCCACGCCTCGCGGGGCTCGGATAAAGACGAGCGTTCACCCGTCACCGCGGTGAGCAGAAGGCCCGAAGCGGTAGCCTTGGGGCACCTTCTAAGGCATGCCATGACGGACATTCTCCACCTCTCTACGTTCCTGCACCGTCCGATCTTCGATTCCGACGGCGACCGGATTGGACGCGTCCAAGACCTGGTGGCGCGCCTCGGTGACAACCCGCATCCGCCCATTGTCGGAGCAGTCATCCGCATCGAGGGCCGGGACCTCTTCGTACCGATAAAGAAGATTGGCGGGCTCGCGGTGGGACGCATGACCTTCGAAGGCAAGCGGGTCGACCTTCGTCGATTCGAGCGCCGACCGGGGGAGTTGCTGCTCGGCGAAGACCTTCTCGCGCGACACCTCATCAACTTGGTGCGCGGCCGTCTCATCATCGCCAACGAAATCGAGATTGCGCAGATCGATAGCAAATGGGAGGTGGTGGGCGTCGATCCCGGAAAGCGACCATTCCTGCGCCGGGTGCTCGGCAAGAACGTGGGGCAACGAGTCAAATCCGAAGCAATCGTCGACTTCGCCTCCATTGAACCCTTCGTGTCGCATGTGCCCACGGCGCGTCTACGCATTCCCTATCGCAAACTGGCGAAGCTCCATCCCGCCCAGATTGCCGATCTCGTCGAACAGGCCAGCCACGAGGAGGGCGAGGAGATCATTGAGGCCGTCGGACTCGACCGCGAGCTCGAAGCCGACGTCTTCGAAGAGCTCGACGTGGAACATCAACTGGAGTTCCTCGAGAGTCGGTCCGACGCCGACGCGGCGCGACTGTTGTCACGGATGGAGCCCGACAATGCGGCCGACCTCATTAGCGAAGTCGATCAAGAACGCCGCCTCCCGATTCTCGAGCAACTCGGCGCCGTGCAGCAGACGAAGGTTCGCCAGCTTCTCTCCTACAACGCCGACACCGCCGGCGGTCTCATGAACACCGACTTCGTCTCGGTGCCGGCGACCGCATCGGCGGCCGAGGCCCTCGAAGCGATTCGTAGTTCAACGGTGCCGGCCGAGTCCGTCCACGCGGTCTTCATCCTCGACGACGATGGCCAGCCCATTGGGGCGGCCTCAATCGCGCCTCTCGTGCGCGCTCGCGGACACGAGTTGGCGCTGACGGTGGCGCGAACGCAACTCGCCCACGTGCACCCGCAGTGGGACCTGCACCGAATCTCTCGGAAGATGAGTGACTTCAACCTCACGGTGTTACCCGTCCTCGATGATGATCACGGTCACATGGTGGGCGTCATTACGGTCGACGACTTACTCGAAGAGCTCCTCCCCCAGGGGTGGCGCCGCGAGTACGGCATGCACGCGGTGGAGGAATAATGCCGCGCGTTGCCTCGCGTCACGTTCTAAGGGGGCTTCTCTGAAACCCCCCAGTATGAGCCTCACGGCGTATCACGTACCGACGCAACTTCGCACGACTCCCTTGGTAGGCGCATAGTCCTCCTTCTGGTTTCGCCGTGGTTGTTTCGACCCACGACCACAGCGAGACGAAAGGAGGTGGAACGTGCAGAACGAAGCGGCAAAAGAAAATCAGATCAGTGGGGCCTTCGGCACCATCAAGGCCCACGACGTCGGCAACCGTCACGGACTACGCGCGCGCTTCTTGACGCTCATTGCCATCATTGGTCCCGGCCTCATCGTGATGGTGGGAGACAACGACGCCGGTGGGGTGTCCACCTACGCTCAGGCCGGTCAGAACTTCGCGTACACGATGCTGTGGACGCTGCCGCTACTCATCCCGGTTCTCATCATCAATCAGGAAATGGTCGCACGCCTCGGGGCGGTCACTGGCGTCGGTCACGGCCGTCTTATCCGCGAACGATTCGGTAAATACTGGGGCAACGTGTCGATCGGGTCGATCCTGTTGCTCAACTTCCTCATCATCATCACCGAGTTCATTGGCGTCTCACTCTCCATGGAGTATTTCGGTGTCAGTCCCTACGTCTCGGTGCCAATCGCAGTGATCTTGCTCTTCACCGTGACGGCCTCGGGTTCGTTCCAACGTTGGGAGCGCTTCATGATGCTCTTCGTCGCCATCAACTTCGTCATCGTGCCCCTGGTCATTATCACCAAGCCGCATTTCTCGTCGTTGGCGAGTCACTCCGTCATCCCGGGCATCCGTGGAGGCGCGTCCTCGGCGGCGGTACTACTGATCATCTCCATCATCGGCACGACGGTGGCGCCGTGGCAGTTGTACTTTCAGCAGTCGAACATCGTGGACAAGAAAATCACGCCGCGTTGGCTCAACTACGAGCGCGTGGACACCGTGATTGGTTCCCTCATCGTCGTGGTCAGTGCCGCCCTGATGATCGGGGTCGCGGCGGCGGGCCTGTCGGGCCACGGCAACACCAACTCGTACACCGACGCCCTGGGCGTGGCGCGCGGGCTCGGTCACTACGTCGGGAAGGGCTCGGGCGCGCTCTTCGCGCTGCTGCTCTTGAACGCCTCGGTGATCGGCGCGGCCGCGGTCACGCTCGCCAGCACCTACGCGCTCGGTGACCTCGGCGCCTCCCGACACTCTCTCAACGCGCGCATTCGCGACGCCAAGGCATTCTTCGGCTCCTTCGCCGCACTCCTCGTCGTCGCCGGCGTGGTGACCTTGTTACCGGGCGCCCCCCTCGGACTCATCACCTTGGCGGTTCAGGCCATGTGCGGTCTCATGTTGCCGAGCACCACGATCTTCGTGCTCTTACTGTGCAATGACCGCGAGGTCCTCGGGCCGTGGGTGAACGGCAAGTGGTTGAACGTCGCGGCCACCGTGATCGTGAGCGTGCTGGTGGTGCTGTCCATCACGATGATGGTGTCGACCCTCTTCACCTCGGTGAACGTCGTGGCCCTGCTCAGCACCCTCGGGATCATCGTCTTCATCGGTCTGGTGGTGGGACTGCCCATTGGGCTTCGTCGCGCCGAGGCCAAAGTCGACTACCCCATTGACAAGCGAGACTGGCGCACCCCTCGTCTTACCTTGCTCGCGCCTCCGCCGACGTCACTGGCTCGCCGCATCCTGTTGCGCGCTGTCGGCTCCTACCTCTTGGTAGCGGGGACGCTCTTGGTCGTGCGCATCATCCAACTAGCCACCTCCTAGTCTCACAGGATGGCGATTACCCCCACGCTCGTCTGCGTGCACGCGCATCCCGACGACGAGGCCCTTTTCACCGCGGGCAGTACGTCCCTCTACGCCGACATCGGCTACCGCGTCATCTTGGTCACCTGCACGAATGGTCAGCTCGGTATTGACCATCGAGGGCGACCGGGCTCACACCCCGAGCACGAAGCCGAGGCCACGAGGAGCACCCGAGCCCGCGAACTGCAACTCGCGGCGACCGTGGCCGGATTCTCACGGGTGATCACGCTCGGCTACGACGACTCGGGCATGAAGGGTTGGGCCCAGAACGCGGCGCCCAACGCCTTCGCGCAAGTTGACGTGGAGGCGGTCGCGCACGTGCTCGGCGCCCTCTTAGACGAGGTGCACGCCACGGTCGTGGTCACCTACGACGAGAACGGCTTCTACGGTCACCCCGATCACGTCATGGCCAACGTGGTGACCCGCCGGGCCCTCGAGCTCGCCTCGAGTCCCCGGCGCCTCTACTATCCCGTGGTCCCTCGGAGCGTGCTCGACGCCTTCGTGAAGGGCGCGCTGGCCGACGACGTCGCTCTTCCGGCGTGGATACTCGACGCCTCGCATCAGGTCGACGATCAAATGGTCGCCACTACAATGGACGTGCGCCCCTTCGCCAGGCGCAAGCACCAAGCAATTGCGACTCACGCCTCCCAGACTGACAACGCTGATCTCGTGACCATGGATGAAGAGCTTTTCGCTCTGCTCTTCGGAACCGAGTACTACCAGCGCGCGTGGAGCCGTGATGTCACTTTTGGCGACGAAACTGATCTCTTTGGAGGATTGTGATTCAACCACTGACCTTTCTGGCCGTTCATGCCCATCCCGACGATGAGGCCAGTTCGAGTGGTGGTCTCTACCGGTTGCTCGCCGACCAAGACGTGCGCACCGTACTGGTGACCTGCACGAACGGGGAGTGCGGCGACGCGCCCGACGGTTCTAAGCCTGACGCCGACCACCACGACGGCGACGAGGTCGCCAAAGTGCGCGCCGTCGAACTCGATAACGCCGTAAAGATATTGGGGATCAGTCGCTTGGTTCGACTGGGCTATCGAGACTCGGGGATGAAGGGGTGGCCCCAGAACGAAGATCCCGAGTCATTCTGGGCGACGCCCGTGGAGGTGGCGGCGGCGAAACTGGCCGAAATTCTCATGGAGGAGCGGCCCCAGGTGATCATGACCTACAACGAGTACGGCTTCTACGGTCACCCGGATCACATTCAGGCCAACCGCATCACTCTCGCGGCACTCGAGCTCATTGACTACGAACCGACGTTGTATTTCAACGCCATACCTGATTCGGTCTTCGCGTTGTGGCGAGTGCGCTGGGAGCAAGAAGACCGTGAACGCAAAGAGGCCGACGCCGCGAAGGGCATCGTGCGCGAACCAGAGGTGCGCGACCCGGACGAGGAAGAGTTCGACATGGGAACGCCCGATGACCAGATTGGCGCGCTCATCGACATTGGTGGCGTGAACGGGGCAAAGTTCGACGCTCTGGAGGCCCACGCGTCACAGATCAGCGAGTCCTTTTGGATGAAGATGGGCAAGGAAGAGTTCATGAGGACCATGCGCACCGAATGGTTCGTGCGCGTCACCAATCCCAACGATCTCGAAGGTTGCGTGGATGATATCTTCGCCGGCTATCGCTGAGCGGCGCGACCTTCTAAAGACGCGCGCGACCTTCTAAAGACGCGACATCGCGAGGCGCAACGTGGCCTCGACCCGTCCGCGCATACCTTGGAGATCGACGATTTTTCGCGTACCCGCCTGCTTCTGAAGGAAGTCGTCCCAACCAGGTAGGTAGACCAGAAGTCCCGCAACGTCCCACCACGGTGCGAGCGAGCGTCCCGAGGCAGCGAGATACTGGGAACGAAACCGCTCGGCGTAATCGGTTGAGTAGAGGAGACTTAAATTTAGGCGACAGTGCGCCACGTCCATTTCCGCAGGACCCGTCGAGGCCCATACCCAATCGACCACGCTCCGCAAGACGCCGCGGTGCCACAGAAGGTTGAACTGCTGGTAGTCGTGGTGGATGAAGCACAACGCTGTCGCGGGAGGTTCGTCCTCGACCAACGAAAGGGCGTCGCCCCAAAGCGACGCGTCCTCGGCCCACTCGGGAACGACGAGCGCGTCGCGGTCGAGCCAGGACTCCGCCGTTGGCGCGTCGACGTATGCCTCGTTGATCCGCGCGAGCATCGCGGCCATTTGAGCGATCCAGTCGTCGGGGTCTCGCGGCGACAGTTCCACGTGGCCATCGAGAAAGGTCATGAGGAGCGACGGGTATGCGCTCTCCGTCCCTTCGGCGTCGTGACCGAGGACCCGCGGGGCCACGATGTTCGTGCTCTCCAATTGGTGAAGGATGTGCGACTCGCGCCGCACGCACTCGGCCCCGCGCTGGTCGGGTTCATTGATCCACTGGCGCAGCACCGCGCGATGATGGTGACCATCCCTGTCCTCCAGCGACATCACGTGCATGGCCGAGGAAGTACCACCCGTGAGTTTGCGCACGCCTGTGACGTTCGAGCCCACTTCGAACGCGTGGGCCGCCCACGCCAAGGCGGCGGCCGTCGGTACCTCGTCGCCGCGCTCGGACCTCACCATTATCGAACGACGCTCAGCACCAACACGACGAGGCCGATCACCGTGAGAGTGAACACGATTCGTCGCAGTCGTTGGTCCGACATGGTGTCCACGCTTCGCGCCATGGAGAACGATCCCGTCCGTCGAAGCCTCGGATAGTTGGCGTTCTCTCGCTCCGCTTCGCGTCGGCCCCGCTCTAACGCGGCGAGACGGACCGTGCGCTGTTCGTCACTCTCTAATGAACGTCCGCAGCGCGCGCATCGGAGGGCCGAGAACGGGTGCACTTCGTGACAGTTCGGACACTCAGTCGTTTGGTCGCTCACCCGGTGACCTCGACTACTTCTTCAACGTAGCGAATCGCCGCACCCCTAGTAGCGGTAAGTATCGGGCTTGAACGGACCTTCGACGGGCACGCCAATGTAGTCGGCCTGAATTTTCGAG
The DNA here is from genome assembly GCA_025350565.1 of Acidimicrobiaceae bacterium. Taxonomy (GTDB): domain Bacteria; phylum Actinomycetota; class Acidimicrobiia; order Acidimicrobiales; family RAAP-2; genus RAAP-2. Next base: position 16,980 of record JANXXO010000015.1, on the reverse strand, counting down.
AGGGTCGTCAACTTGACGCCGAGCGCATCGAGATGCAGTCGGGCCACCTTCTCGTCGAGGTGCTTGGGCAACACGTAGACCTTCTTCTCATAATTCGAGTTATTGACGAACAGTTCGATCTGCGCCATGGTCTGGTTGGTAAACGAGTTGCTCATTACGAAACTCGGGTGGCCCGTCGCGTTGCCGAGGTTCAAGAGTCGACCCTCGGAAAGCAAGATGATGGCTCGTCCATTGGGCAAGATCCATTTGTCGACTTGCGGCTTGATGTTCTCGCGTCGCACGCCCGCGAGTCCGGCCAGTCCCGCGATGTCGATTTCGTTGTCGAAGTGTCCGATGTTGCCGAGAATCGCCTGATGCTTCATCATGAGCATGTGCTCGACGGACACGATGTCGCGGTTGCCGGTGGCGGTGATGATGATGTCGGCAATGGGCAGTGCCTCTTCGAGGGTCGTGACCTGAAAACCGTCCATGGCCGCCTGCAGGGCACAGATCGGATCGATCTCGGTGATAATGACGCGCGCGCCTTGGCCCTTCAACGACTCGGCCGAACCCTTACCCACGTCGCCGTAGCCGCAGATAACCGCGACTTTTCCGCCGATCAGGGTGTCGGTGGCGCGATTGATGCCGTCAATGAGCGAGTGGCGACAGCCGTACTTGTTGTCGAACTTGGACTTCGTGACGGCGTCGTTGACGTTGATCGCGGGGAACAGCAACGTGCCGTCGCGTTCCATCTCGTAGAGGCGGTGCACGCCGGTGGTGGTCTCCTCGGAGACGCCGATAAGGTCCTTTGCCATGGGCTCGAAGAACGCCTCGCCCTTCGAGACAATCGTGTCGAGCAGCTGGAGAATGACGCGGTACTCCTCCGAGTCCGCGCTCTCCGGCGCCGGTACGAATCCGGCCCGTTCGAACTCCAGTCCCTTGTGAACGAGGAGAGTGGCGTCCCCGCCGTCGTCAAGGATCATGGTCGGTCCGTGGTGTCCGGGCCAACGCATCATCTGCTCGGTGCACCACCAATACTCCTCCAGGGTCTCGCCTTTCCAGGCGAAGACCGGTACCCCTTGGGGGTCGTCAACGGTGCCGCGGGGTCCGACCACCACGGCCGCGGCGGCGTGGTCCTGGGTGGAGAAAATGTTGCAACTGACCCAACGGACGTCGGCTCCGAGAGCGACCAGCGTCTCGATGAGTACGGCCGTTTGAATCGTCATGTGGAGCGATCCGGCAATGCGCGCGCCGGCGAGGGGCTTGGTTGTTCCGAATTCAGCGCGCATGGCCATAAGGCCGGGCATTTCGTGCTCGGCGAGCGTCATTTCCGCGCGCCCGAAATCGGCGAGTGAGAGGTCGGCAACTTTGTAGTTGAGGGTGGCAGAGGTCATGGTTCTCCTAGAAATTGAAGACTTCCAGGCGCCGACCTCTGTCGCATTCGCCTAGGTCAATTGTAACGCGTCAGACGCCGACGCGGAACTCCACCACGTCGCCGTCGCGCATGACGTAGTCCTTACCCTCAATGCGCGCCTTGCCCGCCGCCTTCACCGCGGCCATCGTGCCCGCACCCATGAGTTCGTCGAAGGAGACCACCTCGGCCTTGATGAAGTGCCTTTGAAAATCCGTGTGGATTTCTCCGGCCGCTTCGGGCGCGGTGGCGCCCTGGTGGATGGTCCAGGCTCGCGTCTCTTTAGGTCCAGCCGTCAGAAAGGTCTGTAGACCCAGCGCCTCGAATCCGACCCGCGATAACTGGGCTAGGCCCGACTCGGCTTGGCCAAAGGACTGCAGCAGCTCGAGCGCCTCGTCGGGGGCCAGATCGGAAAGTTCCGACTCCACCTTCGCGCAAAGGATCACCGACGGGGAGGGAGCGACCGAGGACAGAAGTTCGTCGCAGCGAGCGCTGTCGCCGAGCGTCGCTTCGTCGACGTTAAAGACGTAGATGAAGGGCTTGTCGGTGAGCAGATGTAGGTCGGTGAGGGCCTGGCGGTCAAGTTCCTTTCCCACCTTGGAAATGACGAGGCCGTGGTCGAGTGCGTCGCGGGCCTTCTTCATCTCCACCAGTCGGGTGGCCGCCTCGCCGCCGCTGCGCTTGGCGTCGCGCTCGAGACGCGACAGGGCCTTGTCCACCGTTTGCAAGTCGGCGAGGATGAGCTCGGTCTCGATGGTCGCGACGTCGCTGGCCGGGTCGATGTGGCCGTCGACGTGTATGACGTCATCGTCCTCGAACACGCGTACCACCTCACAGATCGCGTCGCACTCTCGAATGGCGGCAAGGAACTGATTTCCAAGGCCTTCGCCTTCGGAGGCGCCTCGCACGATGCCCGCGATGTCCACGAAGGTCACCGTCGCGGGCAGGATCTTTTCGGACGCGTAGAGTTCGGCCAATCGACTGAGGCGGGGATCGGGTACCGCCACGACACCAATGTTGGGCTCAATAGTGGCAAACGGGTAGTTGGCCGCTAAGACGTGGTTATGCGTCAGGGCGTTGAACACCGTCGATTTGCCGACGTTGGGCAGTCCAACGATTCCGATTGAGAGAGCCATAGAGCCATCAAGGCTAACCGAGGGCCGTCCTCGACACCTCGGTCGTGCTAAGCGCCACCCTTTGTGAATCAATGGCTCCTCGCCGTCTTGCGCCGCTCGCCAACGTCCTCTACTGTCGAGCAATGCAATCGGAAAACGTAATTGAAAGTGTGGCTCCCTTCGGCGAGTGGGAGACGTGGTACCGCGTCACGGGTGACCTCACGTCGGCCAAGACGCCCTTGGTGGTCGCCCACGGTGGCCCGGGCTGTACGCACGATTACGTGCTCGCCCTCGCCGCCCTGGCCGACAACGGACGACCGGTCGTGCACTACGACCAAATCGGCGCGGGTCGCTCGACGCACATGCCCGAGCGCGGAGGCGACTTTTGGACGGTGCAACTGTTCCTCGACGAGTTGGATAATCTTTTGCGTCACCTGGGCATCGAGGATCGATACTTCTTACTCGGTCAGTCGTGGGGCGGCATGCTCGGCGCCGAACACGGCATCCGCCAACCCTCGGGCCTGAAGGCGCTGGTCATCTCCAATTCGCCGGCCTCCATGGCCCTCTGGGCTAGTGAGGCGAAGATCCTGCGCGGTGAACTCGACCCCGAGGTCGAAGCGGCGCTCGATAAGCACGAAGCGGCGGGGACGACCGATGACCCCGAGTATCTTGCGGCCCAGCAGGTGTACTACGACCTCCACGTGTGTCGCGTACTGCCCAATCCGCCCGAAGTCGTTCGCACCACCGAGATGCTCTTGGAAGACCCCACGGTCTACAACGTCATGAACGGGCCGAACGAATTCTTCTGCATCGGCACCTTGCGCGACTGGAGCGTGGTCGATGAGGTGCATCGAATCAACGTGCCCACGCTGCTCTGTTCGGGCCGATTCGACGAGGCGACGCCCGCGACCGTCCAACCGTTCTTCGACAATATTCCTGACGTTCGCTGGGAGATCTTCGAGGACTCCAGTCACATGCCCTTCGTCGAAGAGCCCGATCACTACCTAGAAGTGGTCGAAGCGTTCCTGGCCGAGCACGACGAGCAACTGTCGAATTAAGAAAGTGGAAACAAACCTGTAGTAAAGAAGTAGGAGTTAACTGAGCAACGTCGAAAAGGGGAGAATTACATGTCACGTCTCAAGTCCATGAAGCCAACGGGGGTGATGCTGTCCTCCATTGCGGTGTGTGCGCTCAGTATCGTCTCCATCGCGGCGGCGCCCGCGGGTGCCGCGTCGGGTTACCAAAAGTCCCACGCCGGGGGGACGCTGACGCTCGACGCCACCGCTGCGGGAGGCACGCTCGACCCCCAGGTCAACTACACGTTGCAGTACTGGCAGCTGTATCAGGCCACGTACGACGGCCTCGTTTCATTCCAGAAGGTGGGTGGCGTCAAGTCCTTCGTAGTCGTGCCGGACCTGGCGAAGTCCCTGCCCACGGTAACGAACGCCGGTAAGACCTACACCTTCACGCTGCGAAAGGGCATCAAGTTCTCCAACGGGAAGGCCGTCACCGTCGCCGACGTGCTGGCGACCTTTCAGCGTCTTTTCAAAGTCTCGAACCCCAACGCCGGTTCGTGGTACAACGACATTGTCGGGGGACCGGCCTGCGTGACGACCCCGGCCAGTTGCACCTTGAAGGGCGGCGTGGTGATCAACGCGGCCAAGAACACGGTGACTTTTCACTTGATTATTCCGGACGCGGAGTTCCTCGACCAGTTGGCGGTTCCCTTCGGCTCGATTCTTCCGGCGGGTACCCCGCCCAAGGATCAAGGCGACGTACCCGTTCCGGGAACGGGGGCCTACTACTTCGCCTCCTACAACCCAAACTCGGCGCTCGTCATGAAGCGCAACAAGTACTTCAAGGTCTGGAGTGCGGCGGCTCAGCCACTGGGCTACCCCAACGAAATCCAGATGAAGTTTGGGCTTCCCGTGGAGTCAGAGGTGACGGCGGTTGAGAACGGACAGGCCAACTGGGTCTTTGACCCGATTCCGGCCGACCGCTTGGCCGAGATCTCTGGCAAGTACGCCGCGCAGGTCAACGTGCACACCTTGACCGCGGACTGGTACCTGCCGATGAACATGAACATTGCGCCCTTTAACAACTTGATGGCCCGCCAAGCCGTCAACTACGCCGTGAACAAGAACTCGGCGGTCACGCTCTACGGCGGCAAGCAACTCGGCGTGCCCACGTGCACCATTTTGCCGCCGGCCTTTCCCGGCTACCAGAAGTCCTGCGCCTATAACTCCAAGTCCAGTTCGACCTACGCCGGACCCGATTTGAAGAAGGCGAAGGCGCTCGTGAAGGCGTCGGGCACGTTCGGCCAGAAGGTGGCGGTGGTGGTAACGAATGACCCGGTCAACCAAGCGGTGGGCGCGTACGTCCAGGGTGTGCTGAACGCGATTGGCTACAAGGCAACACTGAAGCCGCTCTCGCAGAACATCCAGTTCAACTACATCCAGAACACGAATAATAAGGTGCAGATCAGCGTCACCCAGTGGTTCCAGGACTACCCGGCGGCGTCAGACTTCTTGAAAGTGCTGCTCAGTTGTGCCAACTTCCACAAGGCCACGGACAACTCCATCAACATCGCGGGCATGTGCGTGCCGTCCATCGACAAGATGATGGCGAAGGCTGAGACCGAAGAGTTGACCAACCCGAGTGGGGCGAACAAGCTCTGGGGTCAGATCGACACCTTGATCATGAAGACGCAAGCGCCTTGGGTTCCTCTCTTCAACCCGAAACTGGTCGACTTCATCGGCAAGAACGTCGGTAATTACACCTTCTCGCTGGAGTTCTACATGTACGTGGATCAACTGTGGGTGAAATAGGCGAATTCCTGGTCGTCGGGGATGGTCTCGAACAAGAAGCGACAACGTCATTGACCGCCGGGGGCTCCGAGAGCCCCTGGCGGTCATCGCTTCGCCAGTTACGCCGCAACCGCCCCGCGATGTTCGCGCTCGGGGTGCTCTTGTTCATGGTGCTCGTGAGTCTTTGCGCGCCGATCTACGCCCATCACTTTGCTCACGATGACCCCTTTACCTCCAATCTGCAAGGCCGAATCAACATTGGCGGGAAGTTTCGCAGCGTCATGCAGGCCAATCCCTCCGGACTCGGCGTGGTGCCGATCTCGCCGACCTGGAGTTTCTCGCATTACTTCTTGGGCGCCGACGAACTCGGACGCGACGTCTTCGCCCGCCTTCTCTACGGTGGCCGCGTCAGCCTCTTGATCGGATTCTCGTCGGCGATGATCTGCGTGTTCGTGGCGGCCGTGATGGGCATGGTGGCTGGTTACTTCGGTGGGGTCGTCGACTGGTTGATGTCGCGTCTCTTCGACATAATTTGGGCCTTTCCGATCTACCTGCTCGCCATCTCGTTGTCAGTCATCTTGCTCACCAGCGGACTCAATCTGGGTTTCGTCCACATTGGCGCGGGCTCACTGCTGCTGCCGATTCTCATCATTGCGTCGGTCTACGTCCCCTACGTCGCGCGACCGATTCGCGGCATTGTTTTTTCGTTGAAGGAACGCGAGTTCATCCAGGCCGCCGTGGCGTCGGGTGCGTCGGATTGGCACATCTTGCGCAAGGAGATCCTTCCCAACGTCGCCCCGAGCGTCATTGTCTTCTTTCCCCTCATGGTCGCTTTCAGTCTCCTCACCGAGTCCGCGCTCTCGTTCCTCTCCATTGGCGTGCAGCCCCCCCAGTCCAGTTGGGGGACCATCATCCAAGACGGTCTCCAACTGCTCTACACGCGTCCGTGGGTGGCCATCGCCCCCGGACTGTGCATTGTCATCACCGCCGGGGCCTTGAACATCCTCGGTGACGGCGCGCGTGACGCCTTCGACCCCAAGGCGAAACTCCGGGGATCGATCTAAATGTTTCGGTACATCATCCGGCGACTGATCTCGGCGGTGCTCGTGATGTTCGCGATCAGCGTGATGGTGTTCCTCATTTTCTTCGCGACCCCCGGCGTCAACCCGGCCGCCCGAATCGCCGGACGTAGTGCCAGTCCCGAGGTACTTCGACACGTCAGTATTGAGTTCGGACTCGACAAACCATTGCCGATTCGCTACCTCATCATGATGTACCACCTCTTCATCAAGCAAGACCTCACGTCGTACGTGAACATCGGTTACAAGATCATTCCCCAGATCATCGCCGCCGCTCCGATCACCTTGTCGCTCGTCTTTGGAGCGGCCCTCATTTGGCTCGTCGTGGGAATCTTTGGAGGAATGATCGCCGCGTCCAATCGCGGGAAGTTCATTGATCCGTTGATCATGTTTCTCGGCATCGCCACCATTTCGATTCCGGCGTACTGGCTCGGCGAGATGGTGAACCTGCTTACGCAAGACAAGTTGCACGCCTCGCTCTTCCCCTGGTTACCCAACGGTGGCTATGTAGCCATCACGTCTAACCCTTGGGAGTGGGCGCTGCACTTGCTGTTTCCGTGGCTCACCTTGGCCGCCCTCTACTCGGGCATCTACGCGCGCGTCTTGCGAGGCGAGTTGATCAACGCCATGAACGAGGATTACATCCGCACGGCCCGGGCCAAAGGTCTCTCGGAACGCCGAATCCTCTATCGCCACGCGCTGCGTTGCTCGCTCATCACCATCGTGTCGCTCTTCGGTTTGGACTTCGGCGCCCTGATCGGCGGCGCGGCTCTCCTGACCGAAGTCGTGTTCGGACTTCAGGGCGTTGGTTGGCTGACCTACCAGGGCCTCACCAACCTCGATCTCCCGCTGATCATGGGCTGTGTCATGTACGGCGCGTTCTTCGTCGTCCTGGCCAGCGCGGTGGTCGACATTCTGTACGCCTATCTCGATCCCCGGGTGCGCATTGTTACCTAGCGACACCCCACCCTCCGACGCCATCTTGAGCGTGCGCGACCTCAAGGTGTCCTTCGCCACACGCCAGGGAGTCGTGCGCGCCGTTGACGGACTCTCCTTCGACGTCGGCCCAAAGGAGGTGCTCGGCATCGTGGGCGAGTCCGGCTCGGGAAAAAGTGTCGCCATGTACTCAATCCTCGGGCTCGTGCGTGACGCCAACGTCGAAATCTCGGGCAGCGTGAAGTTCCAAGGACGCGAGATTCTCGGACTTTCCGATAAGGAGATGCAGTCGGTTCGGGGTGGTGAAGTGGGAATGATCTTTCAAGATCCCATGACGGCCCTCACCCCCGTCTACACGGTCGGTTGGCAACTCGTAGAGCAGCTGCGGGCCCATAACGACATGACCAAGCAGGAGGCGCGCGAACGAGCTCGCGAACTCCTGGCCGAAGTGGGAATACCCGATCCGAAGAGTCGCCTCCACCACTACCCGCACGAATTCTCGGGAGGTATGCGCCAACGCGTGGTCATCGCCATGGCGCTGTCGTGCAATCCAAAACTGCTCATCGCTGACGAACCCACCACGGCCCTCGACGTCACGACCCAAGCGCAGATCCTCGATCTCATGGAACGACTCCAGGAACGACACGGCTCTTCCATTGTCATCATCACCCACGACATGGGCGTGATCGCCGAAATTGCCGACCGGGTCATCGTCATGTACGCCGGGCGCCCAGCGGAAATCGGTCCCGAGCTCGACGTCGTGCGCTCGCCGCGCCATCCCTATACCTGGGGCCTGCTCGGTGCGGTACCTCGCGCCGACGTGAAGAATCGGCGACTGGTCACCATTCCCGGCAACGCCGTCTCGCCCCTGGCCGTACCCGAAGGCTGCGCCTTCGCCGCTCGCTGTCCCCACAAGATGGCGATCTGTGACGAGCGGCCGCCGCTGCGAGGGGCGCATCAGCACCTCGACGCCTGTTGGCTGACCGACGAGCAGCGACTGGCTATTCGCTCCGTCGCGACCACCCGAGGAGAATCGTGAGCGACGACGTCCTCCTACGCGCCACCGACATCGTCAAGAGCTACTCGTCGCGGACGAAGAATCTCGGCCAGCGAACGCCCAACCGAGCGGTGAACGGTGTCTCGCTCGACATTCGCCGCGGCGAAACGTTGGGCATCGTGGGTGAGTCGGGTTGTGGAAAATCCACGCTGGCGCGCTGCATCGTGCAACTCCTTCCCGTCACGTCGGGATCAGTGCAGTTCAACGGGGTCGAATTGACGGGACTCTCGCGGCGCCAACTCCGCCCGCATCGTCGTCAGATGCAGCTCGTGTTCCAAGATCCCTACGCGTCCCTCAACCCCCGGCGCACGGTGGGGGACATCGTGGGCGACCCCATGCGCATCAATCGCGTGGCCAGTCACGACGACATCAACGACCGGGTGCGCGATCTTTTCGTGACGGTCGGACTCGATCCCAACTCACTTCGTCGCTACCCGCACGAATTCTCCGGTGGGCAGCGCCAACGCATTGGCATTGCCCGTTCCCTCTCGTTGAACCCTTCGCTGGTCGTAGCCGACGAACCGGTCTCGGCGCTCGACGTCTCGGTCCAGGCCCAGGTTCTCAACCTGATGGCCGATCTCCAAGAACGGTTCAACCTCACCTACCTCTTCATCGCGCACGATCTCGGTGTCGTTCGCCACGTCTCGGACCGCGTGGGGGTCATGTACCTCGGCGAGATCGTGGAACTCGGCGACGCCGAAGCGCTGTACGATACGCCACTGCACCCTTACACCGAAGCCTTGCTGTCGGTGGTGCCCGAACTTAACGACACTGATGCGCCGAGGCGAGAACGAATCCTGATCTCGGGCGACGTGCCCGACCCTTCGGACCGCCCGAGCGGTTGTTCGTTTCATCCGCGATGCCCCGTCGCCACCGAGATCTGTACCACGCAGAAGCCCGAATTCGTTGAACTGCGACCGGGTCGAATGGTCGCCTGCCACCACCCCCGAAACCTCGACGCCGCACCGTTGACCGTGCCGCCGCCAACGCCGCCCGTCGCCTGAGTCGAGGGTGGGCGGACAATCGAACGCCGCTGGACGATTTGAGCCCTCGCTCGACACAAAGTGCAAGACTCTCGTTCGTGAAGGAGGACAGCATCGAGGTGGTCGGTTTCGAGCAGTTTTTTTGGAACTCTTCGGACCTCATGGCCGTCGTTGATGCGCACGGCAACTTCCTTCACGTCAACGCGGCCTTTCACAACATTCTCGGATGGAACACCCAGGAGTTGGTTGGTCGGTCGTACGTCACGCTGATCCACCCCGACGATTTGGCCCACGTGACGGCGGCCTTCGACCCCGTTGATGGCGTGACGCCCACCGAGGCGGAAATGGAACTTCGGGAACTCTGTCGCGACGGGACCTTCCGGTGGATGAAGTGGACCATCAAGCGCGACGGCCGATTGCACTACGCCGTCGGTCACGACATCACCTTGCGCAAGCAGACGATGACGGCCCTCGCGGAAAGTATTGAGAAGTCGCGGGCGATTTTTGACGCCGCCGTGGATTCGATCATCGTGCTGGACGAAAATCTCATGGTGGTCGAGGCCAGTCCTTCCAACGACGGCTTCTTCTCGTTTTCTAAATCGGCGACTGAGGGGATGTACGCCCTCGACTTCGTGCACCCCGACGACCACGCCGAGGTAATCGAGGCGGTGAGTCGCGGCTTCGAGAAAGACGAAGTCATCACGGTGCGCTACCGCGGGCTCAACACCATCGGACAGTGGGTGGCCATTGAGTCGCGTGGACGCGCTCTGCGCGACGCCCTGGGTACGCCGACCGGAGCGGTCATCATCTCGCGCGACATCACGAAGGTGGTGGAAGCTCAACAAGTCCTCGAGGATGCCAAGGCCGACGCGGTGCAGGCCAACTACGCCAAGAGTGAATTCATGTCGCGCATGAGCCACGAGTTGCGTACGCCGCTCAACTCGGTGTTGGGATTCGCGCAGATTCTCCAGATGGAGATGAAGTCGGCCGAAGAACTCGAGCTTCTGGGTTACATACTGAAATCGGGTGGGTACCTGCTCGAACTCATCAACAAAGTGTTGGACATCTCTCGCGTGGAGACGGGCAGCATTGCCGTAGAACTCGAGCTGGTGTCAATCAACGACCTGGTGACGTCGTGCGTTTCGGACGTTTCGCACCAGGCTCAAGAGGCGGGGATCGACATCATCAACGACGGCGGTGCCGACGTCCAGGTTCGCGCCGACCCACATCGCTTGGCGCAGGTGCTGGTCAATCTCTTGACCAACGCCATCAATTTCAATCATCGAGGTGGCTCGGTGACGTTGATCAGCACCGTGACCGAAGGGCGAGTGCGCCTCAGTGTGACCGACACGGGGCCGGGCGTCGATCCGGAGTTGTACGACCGCCTCTTTGCCCCATTTGACCGGCTCGACGCCGAGTCAAAAGGGATTCACGGCACGGGACTGGGTCTGGCGCTTTCGAAGGGCCTCGTCGAAGCCTTCGGCGGTTCGTTGGGCGTCCACAGCATGGTGGGCGTTGGTTCAACGTTCTGGATGGAGTTGCTCGTCGCGACGACGCCGCCGATTTTCGTTGACGACGACTCACGACGCCCGCATTTGGACGCCGGGGAACCGAATGGCGTGACCCGCGAAGCCACGCTCCTTTATATAGAGGACAACGTCGGCAACGTGCGCCTCATCGAGCGCCTATTACTTCACCGCCCCCACATCCGTCTGGTGACCACGGTACTGGGCAGCGAGGGCTTCGCCCTCGCCGAACTACACCAACCCGATCTCATTCTTCTTGACGTGCACCTGCCGGACGTGGCGGGTATCGAAGTGTTGGCGCAATTGCAGGCCGATGAACAAACCTCGGACATTCCGGTGGTCATGTTGTCGGCCGACGCCTCGCAAGAACAGATTCGACGTTTCGAAGCGGCGGGTGCGAAGGACTATCTCACGAAGCCGCTGGACCTGCAGCACTTCTTGGCCCTGCTCGACGGCTACCTGGATGTGAAGCCTCGTTCGGTGGAACCCGTCGCAAAGTAGTCGATCCCTTTTAGGCGCCACAATGTTTTCCCCTTTACGGCGAGTGGCTCCAGGATGTCCCCGGTTTGAGCGATACATCGATAGTGCAAGATGTAGGGATGCGAATCAATCGAGGTCGAAAGTCGCCAATTGCGGCGACTGTCACTGCAGAAAATTGGCGCTGATGGGCGCCGACGCGCACCCACGTAGGAGTGGTGACTCCGAAAGTCACGTCGGTAACGAGGATCTTTGGTCTGCACTCGCCGGACCATCAGTGCTGGGCCGTTCGGTGATGCTCGCTCCCGGCGTCGAGCCACCGCATCCCTGGAAGGCTTCGGCAAGAATCTTGATGGACCGGGCAACGATTGTGAAACCGGAAACCCTTCGCGCCGTTCGTCGTGCCTTTCTACGGCGCGAGCCAGTGGTTTACGAGGTCGACCCGACGTTCAACGTACCCGAGCGAGGGACCGACACGCGCGAAGTCTGGGAGGTTCCGCCCGACGCAGACTTCATCGCCGAAGCGACGTGGCGCCTCGCGAGAGCCAACGCCGTCGACGCACGCGAGCTGGCGAATCCAAAGTGGTCACCGCGGGCGATGGCGATTGCCGCCGGAGCCACACCGGCCAGTGGGACGGACGCCGACGTGGTGCTCCCTGATGGCAGATTGGCTTGGACCGATGGCGGTCCGTTGCAACTCTGGCAAAAGGGAGACGATCGCTTTGGTGCTGCCGTCGTGGTGCCGCGAATCGCTCTGGCCAAGGGGCTCCTCGCGCCCGTGGAGGCGCAACCACCGACGGCGAATCTCGCGCCCGACCAACTCGCGGCCGTCGCGGATCCCTCGGTCCGCGCTCGCATCATTGCTCCCGCGGGATCGGGCAAGACGAGAGTGCTGACCGAACGGGCTCGGCACGTTCTCGAGGCAGGGGTGCTTGGTGACTCCTTGCTCCTCGTCGCCTTCAACAAGCGAGCGCAGGAAGAGATGCGTGAGCGCACGACCGATCATCCCGAACTACAGATCCAGACGTTGAACGCGCTGGCGCTTTCAATTTTGAACGGCACGAACGGTTTCGCGAGCCGGGACTCGAGGGTGCAGACGATCATCGAGCGCGACGTTCGCACCATCATCGCCACCTACGTCAAGTTCCCTCGAAAGACCAACACCGATCCCGCAGCGGCGTGGATCGACGCGCTCACCGAGGTGCGCCTCGGCCTACGTTCCCCGACGATGGTCGAGCAGGACTACCAGGGTGACCTTGATGGGTTTGCCGACTTTTTCCCCAACTACCGTCAGCACCTCGCGGACCACCGTCAAGTTGACTTCGACGAACAGATCTATCTCGCCATCGAAGTCCTCTTGCGTAGTCCCGAGACGCGCCTCGTCGCTGAGCGCCGGGCCGAGGTACTGCTGGTCGACGAGTTCCAGGACCTCACGCCGGCCCACGTGTTGTTACTTCGTCTCCTCGCTGGCCCGACCTTGTCGATCTTTGCCGTCGGCGATGACGACCAGACCATTTACGGCTACTCCGGTGCCACACCCGAATGGTTGGTCGAGTTCGAGGACCACGTTCCCGAAGCGGTCCATCATGCGCTCGAAGTGAACTATCGCTGCCCCGCCCCCGTCGTGAAGGCCGCTTCTAACCTGCTGAGTCGCAACGCGGTGAGGGTACCAAAGGAGATCCGGCCGGGTCCCGCGAACGTGCTCGGCTCCCAGTCGTTTGCTGTTGTGGCAGTCGACGATCAGGTCACGTACGTGCGTGAGCACGTGCAGGCCCTCGTGTCCCGCGGTGCGTTGCCGTCAGACATCGCGGTGCTCTCGCGCGTGAACGCGAACCTGGTTCCGGTACAAGTGGCTCTTGTCGAAGCGGGCATCACCGTCAACGTGCGTGACGGGGGAGAGTTCCTACGTAGCTCGGGCGTGGAATCCGCATTGGCGTGGCTACGGCTCGCTGCTCGACCGAACGATCTGACGGGACCCGACATTGAGCTCGCGATACGGCGACCGGGCCGCGGTGTCTCGCCGCGCGTGCGCGGTTGGATGGGCGAGCAAGTCTCGATCGACGGTCTCACTCGTCTCGCGGGTCGTCTCGACGACGCCACCTCGACGAAGATCACGGAGTTCCTTCGCGACGTGGCGCGCGCGGTCAAATTTGCCCAGACGGCGACAACATCGAAGCTGATCGAGTTCATCCGCGGCGATATTGGGCTCGACCGGGCATTGGCGACCCTCGACGCGTCGCATCAGGGCCGCAATAGTACGTCGAACTCCGACGGTCTTCGTAGTCTGATCGCCCTCGGTCGCCAGCACTCGGATCCCAAGACGTTTGACACCTGGCTCAAGAAGATGTTGAGCGCGCCGTCGGATGCGAATGGCGTTACCCTCGCCACCGTCCACCGAGTGAAAGGTCTCGAGTGGCCCCATGTCGTCGTCTATGACGCGAGCTTCACGGTTTTTCCCCATCGTTTGAGTGTCAACATCGAAGAGGAGCGCCGGGTGTTCCACGTGGCCATTACCCGTTGCACCACATCGCTCGTCGTCACCGCTGACGCGGATTCGCCCTCGATTTTTCTGGAGGAACTGCACGCCCCGGGAAGCCCTCTCCCGAGTGAGGGGCAAAAACCGACCGAGCGAGAAGGCAACCGAGGTCGCAGCATCAATCCGGTGCTCGCGGCAATCGGTCTGAAGTTCAGATGGGGCGGCTACGACTTCGAGGTTCGCGAGGTGAACTCGGACGGCGTCATGGTCTCGACCGGTGACTCTCGCCGAACGACATTGCCGTTCGGTTGGACGTTCAGCGTCGGCGGCCAGACGCGCACGCTCGTCGCCCCCACCGCAGCGACGTCTCGTAGCGCCGCAACGGGGCCACTGAGTGAGGCTGACGCCTCCCTGTTTAGCGCTCTCAAGGCTTGGCGACTGCAACAATCAAGAGCCGATAGCGTTCCCGCGTTCGTTATCTTCAATGACCGCACACTGGAAGAACTCGCGAACGTCCGACCGCGCACGTTTGGAGAGCTGCAGCGAATCAACGGGATCGGACCATCGAAAATCGAACGCTACGGAGACCAGATTCTGGCCATCATCGATGGGTTGAGACAACATTGAGGTCAACCTCGATAACCGTCTCGGTAAGACTGTGGCCGCTTTGGCGAACGAGACGGGTGACGGGAAGCCAATTTCCGGTTTCCCTTTTCCAGCGGCGTTCAGATATCGATCACCATCAAGTGGACCCACGCGGTACCGACTCGCACTATCGGTTAACTGGCGTAAAGGCCAGAATCTATCATCAGCCACTTCGGCAAGTCATAGTGAGAAAGTTGTTGGTGGTCCGGTGAAGGGAATTGGCTAACCCGGACACTTACTAAGTGATGAGAGCAACTGAGCAACTGGTACGCGACAAGAACGCGGAGTTGGCACGGGTGTTTGCGACGCATCGTCGAGCGCTACTGCGCTACGCACTTCGTCGTGTCGACGACCACAGCACTGCCGAAGACCTTGTCGCTGAGGCCTTCGTGGTCGCTTGGCGTCACTTCGATGAAATACCGCCGCGTGAACAAGAACTGTTCTGGCTCTATGGCATCGCCAGTCGTGTACTCTCAAACACGTTGAGAGGTCGCCAGCGCTCACTGCGTTTGGAGATGCGTTTGGCTTTCGAGCGCGAGCAGGGCCAGGACGAGCCGCGATATAGCGGCGAGGACGTCAAGCAATTGATGGAGGCTCTTGCCGAATTGCGACCAGGGGAGCGTGAACTCCTCCAACTCACCTACTGGGAACAACTGTCGTATCGCGAGGTAGGGCTCGTCCTTGGTTGTAGTGAAAAGTCGGCCGGCATTCGCGTTTCACGAGCTCGCCAACACCTGCGACAACTGATGAACCAAAATCACGCCAGTATCACGGCTCTACCCAACCAGGAGAAACTCTGATGAACGAAGACCTACTTGCCACGTTGATGACCGCCATTGACCCCGTTCGGGACCTCGACGATAGCGCGGTCGACGAACTTGTGCCCTACGACAACCTGATGAATCGGGTTTTGGCGGGTATCGAACAGCCCGCAGTCCAAGTACCTCGCGAACGCACGTCTGTCTGGCACAGAACGTCGGTGCGTGTCAGCGCGGTAGCGGCCTCTGCTGTACTCGTGGCGTCAGGAGCAGTTACCTTCCTTGGTTCGTCACCGACACGGAGTAGCGGTTTCGCTTTGGGTGCAGTTCACTCGTCCTGGATTGCTTACAGCACCAGTCAGTCTCCGAGTGAGAACTTTGGCGCCGCATCGCGGAGCATGGCGGCATCACTCGTGAGCAACGGGCGCATCAGCACGGATCTCAGACTCGACGGGCTGACCATCTCCCCGCCATCGCCTGGGCTTCAGCCTCGTGTACCG
The DNA here is from genome assembly GCA_025350565.1 of Acidimicrobiaceae bacterium. Taxonomy (GTDB): domain Bacteria; phylum Actinomycetota; class Acidimicrobiia; order Acidimicrobiales; family RAAP-2; genus RAAP-2. The sequence continues at coordinate 1,231 of JANXXO010000015.1, read as the reverse complement.
GCAACCCAGATGGCGAATGAACTCTGGGCCACGACCGCCCTCCATGGCCAGACGAAGGTTGCCTTCGGCGTTGGCAGTATCACGCTCAACGTGTCGCCTAAGGGAGCGCCGAAACTTCGCAACGTCTCTGTCTGGGTGGCTATCGCTACGTCGAAGCCTTGTGGCTTCACGAGTGCGTGCAGCGCCTCGACCATCGCCGCACTACCGCTCACCGTGGTCGTTAACGGATACGGGCTGCCCAACAGTGAAGTTACGACCGGTACTCCCATCGCCTTCGTCTATCAAACTTATGGAAGAGGTGCCGCCGCAGTGCCTCGGTTGCTGTCAGCAATCGAGCAGATCTCCGTGCGTTGGATACAAGATGGTCCAGCCGCAAAAGGAATTCTGCACATCACAGTGGGCCCAATTCCTTGCGGCGCGCTCAACGGATACAACCTTGCAACCAACGCTTCGGGCACGACCTTGACTGTCAAGGGACTGGTGCCGGAATCCACCAATGGGGACTATTGCTCGGTCTCATCCGTTGTCCAAAAGGTCGTTGAATTGCGTGGTGCTGGTGCTGGTGCTGGTGCGACAACCTTCCTTCACGCACTGACAGGTCCAATGCGTGCCACCAACTGATTTGATACCAACGTTCGTCAGCTGACCAGATCGTTGACTCGCCTCATTCCTTCCTCAGATCCGCACGATTAGATAACTGGACTCCATGTCGACGCGTTCCTCCTTTCTGTCGACAACTTGGGTCGCGAGCAACGCCTTGTTTACCTACGAACGTCGGACTGGATTTACGCCTATTTGAATTCTCAGCTGTAAACCAAGGATGTTGGCGGCCTCGGTACTTGATTCCGGCAGTCTCAACGACTTCCGTGAGTGCCACTCCTTCCAAGAAGAAACCGCGGACCAGAATGCCCACGAAAACCATCCAGAAATGGTCTTCCCGAATCAAAATTCTGAAGACGAATCTGAGGTCAATCCGACGAACTCCGAGCGGCCGGACTTCGCTGGAATGGGTACTTTAAGGAGCCGACATGCCAGGACTTTTTCTTAGTGACAGTAAGAATTTCTGGCAGAGAAATCATGCGAGTATCGAGTCTGACGAACGTGTCACTTAGGAATGAGTGGCCCTAAAGGAAGGAAGTCAATATTGACCGGCTCTACCTGGACCACCCCGAGAACGGAACCTCTCAGGTCGAATGAGACACGCAGTCGAATTTAGTTGTTAGCGGCCACC
>JANXXO010000092.1 GCA_025350565.1 Acidimicrobiaceae bacterium | reverse complement strand
CCCGATTCCTAACCCGCGCAGAAGAAGTGCCACGCCTTCCGCGATGTCGGGTGCTTCGAGGCTTGCCCATTCCAATATTTAGCTGCCCCTTACCCGAGCACGTTCCACTCAGATCCAAAGATGAACTGCCTCACCCGATATTCCAGACGCAATGACCCATGAAGCGGAACGCCGGACGCATTCTTTAGCTGCGACCGAGGCAAACTAAAGGCGTCGACTCCAAAATCGGTCGCATTCGTATTGATTCGTTTATGAACAACCCGTGTGTTAATTACCTGGTCCCACGGCGCCTTACTTCGGAGTAAACGAATTCGCACAACTTGCGGCGGTCCCAAAATTTCGCCTTGGGAAAATTCTCGAGCCTCGCCGTCTAGTCCAATCGCCAAGGACGGCGAACCAGGTGTACCAACCTGGACTGGGACACTTGCGGCCGAACCGTTGCGTGTTGCACACTTACGGCGTTCTCGATTCCTTGGCTTTGGCTTCGGTGGGCCCACCGGCTCACCACTCCGCTACGCCCGTAACTGCGACGGGTGTAGAGACGAAAGGAGAGGGACCCCCCCCCTCCCCCCATTCCAAACGTGCGAGTGCTCACGAATGTTTGCGAGAGTGACCAAGCCCACTGAGATAGGTGGCGCGATGGAAAAGGGCCGGGTCGTTTCCGACCCGGCCCCAATACGACTTCGACCCTCGTGGGCTACATCATTCCGCCCATACCGCCCATACCGCCGTCCATGCCGCCGCCGCCCGCGCCAACCGGCTCGGGTTTGTCGGCCACAATGGCTTCGGTAGTGAGCAGCAGTGCCGCAATCGAGGCCGCGTTCTGCAGCGCCGACCTCGTGACCTTGGCGGGGTCGATGATGCCGGCCTTCACCAGGTCGACAATTTCTCCGGTTACGGCGTTCAGACCGTTGGTGCCCTTGGCGTCAGCCACCTCGCGGACCTTGACGGCTCCTTCGAAGCCGGCGTTGGCCGCAATGTGACGAAGAGGCGCCTCGAGGGAGTTCGCCACGATGCGAGCTCCGGTCGCTTCGTCGCCCGTCAGGGTCTCGATGAGGGAGTCCACGGCCTTGCGGGAACGAACCAGCGCCGTGCCGCCGCCGGCGACGATACCCTCGTCGATGGCCGCGCGCGTGGCGCTGAGCGCGTCCTCGATACGGTGCTTCTTCTCTTTGAGCTCGATCTCGGTGGCGGCACCGACCTTGACGATCGCCACACCCCCGGCCAACTTGGCGAGACGCTCTTGGAGCTTCTCGCGGTCCCAGTCCGAGTCAGTGTCTTCAATCTCGCGCTTGATCTGCGCTACCCGACCGGTGACGTCGGCGTGTGATCCGCCGCCGTCGACGATGGTCGTGGCATCTTTGGTCACCACGAGACGACGAGCCGAACCGAGAAGGTCAATGGTCGCGCTCTCGAGCTTGAGACCAATCTCTTCGGAGATTACGGTACCGCCGGTCAAGATCGCCATGTCTTGGAGCATGGCCTTTCGGCGCTCACCAAAGCCGGGAGCCTTCACGGCCACCGAGGTAAACGTTCCGCGGATCTTGTTGACGACCAGGGTGGCGAGGGCCTCACCGTCGACGTCCTCGGCGATGATCAACAGGGGCTTGCCGGTCTGCATGACCTTCTCCAACAGCGGCACCAGGTCGTGCACGGCGGAAACCTTGCCGCTCGTGAAGAGAATCAACGCGTCTTCGAGTACCGCTTCTTGACGCTCGGCGTCGGTGACGAAGTACGGCGAGAGGTAACCCTTGTCGAACTGCATGCCTTCGGTCAGCTCCAGTTCAATGCCGAAGGTATTGGACTCTTCGACCGTGACGGTGCCGTCCTTGCCGACCTTGTCAATGGCGTCAGCGATGACTTCACCGATGGAGGCGTCGGCCGCGCTGATGGTGGCGACCTGGGCGATCTGCGCCTTGTCCTTCACTTCAGTGCTCTGCTCCTTGATCGACTCGACGGCCGCCTTGACGGCCTTTTCGATGCCGCGCTTCAGACCCGACGGATTCGCTCCGGCGGCGACGTTACGAAGACCCTCTTTGATGAGCGCCTGCGCCAACACCGTGGCCGTGGTGGTGCCGTCACCAGCGACATCGTTCGTCTTGGTGGCGACTTCCTTCACGAGTTGGGCGCCCATGTTCTCAAACGGGTCCTCCAACTCGATCTCACGAGCGATTGAGACGCCGTCGTTCGTGATGGTCGGGGCACCAAACTTCTTGCCAATGACCACGTTGCGGCCTTTTGGCCCCAAGGTCACCTTGACGGCGTCGGCCAATTTGTCCACGCCGGCTTCGAGGCCGCGACGGGCCTCTTCGTCAAATTTCAGTATTTTCGACATTTATCTTCCTTGTCTTTGAATGGTGGTGGCGGACGTGGTCCGCCGCCGGACTACTTCTTGGAAATCGTCGCCAACACGTCGCGACTGGACAGAATCAAGAGGTCCTCGCCGTCAATGGTGATTTCCGTGCCGCCGTACTTCGAGTACACGACCGTGTCGCCGACGCTGACGCCGGTGGGGATCACGTCACCGCTGGTGTCGCTACGACGACCAGGTCCGGCCGCGAGGACTTCACCCTGCTGGGGCTTCTCCTTGGCGGTGTCGGGAATGACCAGGCCCGAGGCCGTGGTCGCTTCCGCAACGTCGGGGCGAACCACAATGCGGTCTTCCAATGGGTGCAACTTCATAATTTCTTGCCTCCTGCGCTTTTGGCACTCGTATCTTTCGACTGCCAATTTAGCAGCCTAAGCGAACGGCGGCCAACGAGCGACAACGACTGGCCTAACCTTGCGCGATGCCGTACGACGCCGTCCAAAAACGCGACCTCACCTTGGTCGCGGTCCTTCGCGGGGTCTCCTTGCTCGGCGACGAAATTGCCCTCATCGCCCTTTATTTACGATTGGCCCACGCCCACCACGCCTCGTGGGCCGTCGCCGCGCTCTCCATAGGCGCGGCGCTGCCGTTGGTGCTGCTTTCGCCTATATCGGGCTTCGTTATTGACCACTGGCCGGTCAAACGTCTCCTGGTGCTGCTCTGTGTGGGGGAAGGGGTGATCTGCGTGGGCGTTGGTCTGTGGCACGGCGCCGTAGTCACCATTGCCTTGATGGCGCTACTCAGTTGTTTCGTGGCCTTTTCCATTCCCGGCTACTCGGCGCTCGTGCCCAGGATTGCTGGCGAACAGAACATCGGCTCCGCCAACTCGACCATGCAAAGCATTCAAGGACTCGCGGCCGTGGCCGGACCGGGCCTCGGCGGGCTCCTGGTCGGCGTGTGGGGTCAAAGTTGGCCGCTGTACCTGGACGCGATCAGTTTTGGGCTGGGGGCGCTCGGCACGTGGCTGCTCGTCACAGACCGGCGACCCGAACCCGGGGCGGTGCGACCAAAGAAGGGAGAGCGCGACCTCGGCGCGGGAATGCGAAGTGTCTTCGCCGACCCGATACTTCGTCCGTTGGTCATCACCTTCGTCGTGTTCATGTTGGCGCTCGTCATGATCAACGTGGCCGAGGTGTTCTTCATCACCAAGACGTTGCACTCCACGGCCCTCATGTACGGACTCGTCGCGGCGAGCTTTGGTGTGGGCAACATTGTCGGCGCGGTCGGTGCGGCCAAACTGAAACAAGATGACCTGTCGCTCTCGAAGGCAGCACTCAGCAACACATTCGTGGTCAGCGTCTCCATTGGCGCAATTGGCCTCGTCGAACACGTGGGGTACATCTTTCCGCTCCTCTTCGTCGCCGGCGTGGCGGTGGGCGTCATCAACGTCGCCATGACCACGTTGATGACGATTCGCACTCCCGAGGCGCAACGCGGTCGAATGTTCGCGTCGGTCGGGGCCATCTTCACCAGTGCGCAAATTGGTGGGACGGCGATTGGCGGATTGATTTTGACCATCGTGGCACCACGAACTGTTTTTCAAATCGCGGGCATCGTCACGACGGTCGTACTGCTCATCATGGGACCGTTCGGTTACCGCGCGAGTCGACGCGCCAGTGCCCTAGAAATTGCGGCTCAGGGCGCCTGACGCTCGCGTCGCCATTCGTCGCCGTCGACGAGATACACCACGCGGTCGTGCAGTCGGTCCTCGCGGTGTTGCCAAAATTCAAAGCGCTCCGGCATGAGTCGATAACCGCCCCAGAATGCGGGGCGGGGCACGTCACCGTTCGCGAACTCGAGGTCGAAGGCGCGCACGCGCGCTTCGAGCTCGTCTCGATTCGCCAGCACGCTGCTCTGACGACTGGCGTGCGCACCGAGTTGACTGCCTCGCGCGCGCGTCGCGAAGTACGCATCCGATTCGTCACTCGACATCTTCTCGACCGGTCCTTCGATGCGGATTTGTCGCCCGCGCGCTTCGCAGTACCAAAGGATGGCGGCGAAGGGACTCTGCTCGAGCTCGCGACCCTTGCGCGATTCGTAGTTCGTGTACCAGCCGAACGAGTGGTCATCCACGTGACGCAACAACACCATTCGAGAACTCGGATGTCCCTGGCTCGACGCGGTCGACAGGGACACGGCGTCGCGTTCGTCCATTTCACCCTCGGCTTCGGCGAACCACGCGGCGAACTGGACAAAGGGACTGGGGTCGCACTGGTCCAGTTCGAGTGGCACCCAACGTTGACTCACGAGACGTCAGCCAACTGCCAGTTAGGACTGGCCGAGAGGTCAAAGGCGCTCGGGCCGTCGTGGCGAAGTCGGTAAATGCCCGCGGCCGCGATCATGGCGGCGTTGTCGGTGCAGTTGGCCATGGTGGGCAAATGCGAGGCAATCCCGAACTCCTTGGCCAACTCGGTCATGCCGAGGCGAAGGGCCGAGTTCGCGGCGACCCCACCGGCGAGCGCTAACCCCTTGACCGGATAGTGCTCGAGAGCGAGGGCCACTTTTCGCAGCAGTTGCTCCGCCACGGCCGCCTGAAAGGAGGCCGCCACATCGGCCACGGAGAGATCCTTCTGCTTTTGCGTGGCGCGAACCACGGCCGTCTTCAGCCCGGAAAAAGAGAGGTCGTAGCCCTCGCCGGTCATTGAGACCGGCAGTTTGAGGTTCCCGGGCGAGCCCTCTTGGGCCAAATGGTCGATTTCCGGGCCACCGGGATAGCCCAATCCGAGCCAGCGCGCCACTTTGTCGTAGGCCTCGCCGGCGGCGTCGTCAATCGTTTCGCCGAGGACCTCGTGTTGACCGGGCCCCGATTGCCGGACAATCAAACTGTGGCCTCCCGACACGAGAAGCGTGAGGAGGGGCCATTCGAGGTCGGACTGCTCCAATAGTGGGGCAAAAAGATGGCCCTCGAGGTGATTGACCCCTATATATGGCACACCCCAGGCGAGAGAAAGGGCCTTGGCGGCCGAAAGACCCACCAGGAGAGAACCTATAAGTCCTGGTCCCGCGGTCACGGCAATGCCTTCGATGGCCGGATCATGGGGGTTGAGTCCGGCGTCGACGAGCGCCCGCTGCACCACGGGGCCAAGGGTGGTGACGTGCGCGCGCCCGGCCAGTTCTGGCACCACGCCGCCAAAGGCCCGGTGCTGGTCCAGCGACGATTCGATGACCGAAGAGTGCACGTGAAACTCCTCGTCAACAACGGCAGCCGCCGTCTCGTCACAGCTCGTTTCGATGCCGAGGACCAGGGCCATCAGTCCAGCGTAGGTGGCGAGTCCGCCGCGTTCATCGGAAGATCGGCCCACAACACCAGGGCATCCTCCTGGATCCGCTCGTAGTAGTTCTTGCGAACCCCCACCGGGTGAAATCCGTAGCGCTGATAGAGGGCTATGGCGCGAGCGTTAGAGACGGCCACCTCGAGCGTGGCCCTCTTCAGTCCGCGTACCTGGGCGTCGACCCACGCGTCGTCCAACAACGAGGTCGCGATACCCCGACCTTCTTCGTGGGGCACGGTCCCAATCGTGTTGATGTGCAGTTCGTCGAGGACGAACATCACGCCGAGATAGCCAACGATTCGCTTTTCCTCGACGGCGACCGTGTAGCGCCGCGTCTCGGTATTGGCGAGTTCGTCGAGCAAGATGCGCTTCGTCCAGGGCTCGGGAAACTGGGATTCCTCGATGAACATCAGCTCCCCCACGTCGCGGCGCTCGGCCAGACGGAGCGTCCACGGCGTCGTCACGGGCGTTCGCGCGTCGAGAAGTTAGCCACCGCGTCGGCTTCTCGCAGGTACAGGGGCACGAGCACCTCGCTCGCCACACGGTCGGACCCGATGTCGAGCGCGGCGTGCAGTGACGGAACGGGCTGAGAGAAATGAATAATGCCGACAACGCTCTGAAAGATCGCGAGGTAGCGGTGGACGCCGTCGCCCGTGATGGTGATGGTCCCTGCTGGGCTCGCCCACGAGGCCACCTCGCGCTCCGCGGTCGTCACCCGAGGGTCATCCAGGGGCGTGACTCCGGCGTCCAGCGAAAAGGTTTGGTTGAAGATCTCGCCTCGGCGTCCATCCACGCTGGCCACCAAGGTCCCTCGCACCCCGGCGTCAAAGGCGCCCCCGGCGAGCATTTCGAGCGACGTCACCCCGACGAGTTCGATGCCTAGGGCTTGCGTCAAGCCAATGGCGGTGGCGAGGCCCACGCGCAGTCCCGTAAAGAGTCCCGGGCCGCGGTCCACGATGACTTTGGAAATCTCGCGAGGAACGAGCCCGACCTCTTCGAGAAGGGACTGCAGACCATCCACCAACGCCTCGGTATGGCGCCGTCCGTCGTTCATCACTCTGGTCACTTCGACTCCGCTGGTCGTTCGCACCCCCACGGCGCAGGCCGGAGTGGCCGTTTCGATGGCGATGAGGTTCACGACGCCCACCGGTCGAGCAACGGTCCACGCGACGAAGCCAGGTCGCCCGCGACCACCAGCGTTCTACCGTCCTCATCGTCGACGTCGAAGGTAATGGTCAGCACGGCGCGTCCGAAGACCGACGAGGCCAACTCGCCCCACTCGACGAGTGCCACCGCCGCGTCCTCCACGAGTTCGCCGAGTGCGAGGTCGATGACCTCATCGAGCGTGCCCACCCGGTAGACGTCGCAGTGATGCAAGGTCGCAATACCTCGATCGTTGGCGCAGCGATGTTCTCGCACCATGATGAAAGTGGGACTGGTAACTGCGTCGCTCACCCCGAGGCCCGTCGCCACGCCCTTGGTGAAGGTGGTCTTGCCGGCGCCGAGCGTACCGGTCAACAAGACAATGTCGCCGCTGCTCAGCACGTGGGCGAACTCCACCCCCGCGGCGATGGTCGCGTTGGATGTCGCGCAGTAGCGGCGCCAACTCACTTGAGCTCCGCGAGCGACTTAAGAATTCGCAGATCGGCGCGCATCACGTCGACCACGCTAGGTCCACCTCGTAGGGCCGCGGCCGGATGATACGTGGCCAAACCGCGTCCGTTCCCCCAAGGGACCACTCGTCCGTGCGTGACGCCGATGCCCTCGTTGAATCCAAAGACCGCGCGCGCCGCTGTATTGCCGAGGACCAACACGAGTGGGGCTTTCACCACCTCGAACTGTTCGCTCAGCCACGGCCGGCAGGCGCTGAGCTCGCCGCGCGACGGCGTCCGGTTGGCGGGCGGGCGGCACTTGACCACGTTCGTGACAAAACAGTCGGAGCGAACGAGCCCTACTTCTCCTTCGAGGAGCGCGAACAAGAGTCGCCCACTGCGGCCAACGAACGGCTCGCCGCCCTCGTCCTCGTGGCGACCGGGCGCCTCACCAATCACCACGAGCGCCGGGCGACTCGGCCCGGACCCCACCACCACCCGTTGTCGGCTCACCGACAGCGCGCACCGCGTGCAGGTAGGTAGTTCGGCGAGGTCGCGACTCATCGTCAGTCCACGAGGAGGCGAGGCACGCGAGCGCCGATGCCGCAAAGAATCTCCCAGCTGATCGTCTCGGCCCGCGCGGCCCATTCGTCAGCGGTGATGAGCTCGTCACCTTGTGCGCCGAGCAGGACCACGTCGTCGCCCAGCGCGACAGCGTCGTCGCCGCAGTCAACGACGAGTTGGTCCATGGTCACGGTCCCTGCCAAGGGGTAGCGCGTACCGTTGATCAACACTTCGGCCCCGGCGTCGAACAGACGCCTCGGATACCCGTCGGCGTAACCGAAAGGAACGGTGGCGATCGTGGCGTCGCCCTCCAGGGTTCGCCGCCGGCGATAACTGGGACGAGCGCCGGCCGGTGCTCGGCGAACGGCTACGACCTTCGCTCGTAGCGTGAGCGCTGGTTCCAGCCGCTCACCTTTCCCTTCGAGTGCGGCGCCCAGCCAACTCTCGGGCAAATAACCGTAGAGAGAAAGGCCGACGCGTACCATCGTTCGTCGAGCGCCGGGGTAACCCAATGCCCCGGCGCTATTGGCCACGTGCAACACCCGAGGCGTCGTACCTCGTTGGTCGAGCACGGCCACGACTGAGTCGAAGAGTTCGATCTGGCCCCGGGTGAACTCTCGGTCGGCGCCGCTCGAACCGTCCGCGACACTGAGGTGCGTGAAGAGGCCCTCGAGGTCGATGGCCGGGGAGGCGCGTAGCAAATCGACCACGTCGTTGACCTCGTCGGGACTGACCCCCATGCGGTGCATGCCGGTGTCCACTTTCACGTGCACCTTGTGCACGCCACCCAACATCTCGGCGCTCGTCATGGCGGCCTTCGCCCCCTCGACCGAGCCCACGGTCAAGGTCAACGAGTGCTCTAGGGCGTCGGTGATGGTGGCCGGGGGGATCTCGGCGAGCAACAGAATCGGTGCCGTGACACCCGACTCGCGAAGTTCAATGCCTTCGTCGACGATCGCTACGGCGAGCCAGTCCGCGCCTCCGTCGAGGGCCGCGTGGGCCGCCACGACCGCGCCGTGCCCGTACCCGTTGGCCTTGACGACGGCACAGACGAGCGTGCCCTCCAGCAACGACTTGAGTACTCGAACATTGTGCGCGATCGCGGAGGCGGAGATCTCCGCCCAGGCCGGTCGGTGGACCCCCTCAACTTGCACGGCCGTCCTTCGAACTCGCCACCACGACCGCCGCGGCCGTCATGGCCGTATGGGTCATCGAAAGGTGGAACTCGTCGGCTCCTCGTAGCTCGGCCAAGTCGTGTGCCGCTCCGTGGAGTCGAACCGACGGTGCGCCACTGGGCGCCCTCACCACTTCAATGGATTTCCACGGCACTGACCCGGCGCCCACGCTCAACGACTTCATTACCGCTTCCTTGGCCGCGAAACGAGCAGCCAGCCGTTCGGCCTTCCCTCGCGCGTCACGCTGTTCGCCTTCGGTGAACAGCCGTTCGACGATGCGGGGACGGCGTCCTAGGACAATCGCGAAGCGCGGCACGTCCACCACGTCAATGCCCACGCCGACGGTGGCCACTATTCCACCGTGACGGTCTTGGCGAGGTTGCGTGGACGATCGACGTTGCGACCGAGTCCGCGCGCTATGGCGTAGGCGAGCATCTGCAGGGCGACCACATCGACCATCGGGGTGAACATTGGTTCCGTGGCGGGTACGCGTAGTACGTAATCGGCCACCGCTTCGATGGCCTCGTCGTCGTCGGTCGCTACCGCGACCACCGTGGCTCCGCGCGCCTTCACTTCGGAGAGATTCGACAGCATCTTCTCGTGCATGGCGGGGTCGGTGGCGATCGCGATCACCACCACGCCGGGTTCGATGAGAGCCAACGGACCGTGCTTCAGCTCCCCACCCGGGTATCCCTCCGCGTGCAGGTAGGTGAGCTCCTTGAGCTTCAGTGCGCCCTCGAGGGCCGTCGGGAATCCGACGTGACGACCGATGAAGAAGAAGTCGCGCGACTCCATGAGTTCCTTCGCCACCAGCTCCACGCTCTCGCGTCGATCGAGCACGGTTTGCACCTGCGAGCTGACGGCGTTCAGTCCTTGAAAGAGTCCGTCAATCTCGTGCGTCGGCAGCGTGCCACGAAGTTGCGCGAGGCGAAGCGCGAGCAGTTCGAGCGCAGCGACCTGCGCGACGAAGGCCTTGGTCGAAGCCACCGAGACTTCCAGTCCGGCGCGCGTGTAGATGACGGCGTCGGCCTCTCGGGCCATGGACGAGTCAACGATGTTGGAGATGGCGACCACGTGCGCTCCGCGACGTTGCGCTTCGCGCGTCGCCTGAATGGTGTCGATCGTTTCGCCGCTCTGGGACACGCCAATGACCAACGTGCCGATTTCGACGATGGGGTCGCGGTAGCGATATTCACTCGAGATGTCCACGTCAACGCTGAGGCGCGCCCAACGCTCGATGGCGTACTTCGCAATGAGCGCCGAGTGGTACGACGTACCGGCCGCCACGAGACAGACGCGCTTTACCTCGCGAAGCTCGTCGTCACTGATGCGCATTTCGTCGAAGGTGATGGTGCCGTCGGAGCGTCGCCGGTCGAGCAGGGTCGAGCGAATGGCGTGGGGCTGCTCGTTGATCTCTTTGGACATGAAGTCGTCGTAGCCACCCTTTTCCGCGGTCTCGAGGTCCCAGTCAATGGAGAGTTGACGCAACCGTACCGGGGCTCCGTCGAGGTCGATGGCGCGGAACCCTTCCGGTCCCAAACGCACTATCTCGTCGTCGTTGACGGCGTAAAAGGCCGAAGCCCGATCCAGTATGGCCGGCACGTCACTGGCCAGGTACGTCTCACCGGGCGCAGTGCCCACCACCAGGGGCGAGATGCGCCGCGCCGCGACAATGACGTTGGGTTCGTTGGCGTCCATGGCCGCCACGGCGAAGGCGCCGCGCACGAGCAGCAGCGCTTGGCGCACGGCTTCGATCATTTCGGGGCCGCTCGCGCGCAGCTCCTCGATGAGGTGCGCGAGGACCTCGGAGTCCGTGACCGAGGTAAACACGTGTCCGCGCGATTCGAGGCCCTCGCGTAACTCGGTATGGTTCTCGATGATGCCGTTGTGAATAATGGCGATGTTGCCCGAGCAGTCGAGGTGGGGGTGCGCGTTGTGTGCTTCAGGTGCCCCGTGCGTCGCCCACCGGGTGTGACCAATGCCCGCGGTGAAGCCCTTAGGAGCAGCGAGGCACACTTCTTTTAAGGCACTCACCGACTCTGTACCCGAGGCCGTTCGGGCCCGCCAGGTTTCACCCGCCCTCACCAGGGCGATGCCCGCCGAGTCGTACCCGCGATACTCCAGGCGTGTCAGACCTTCGAGCAGCGTCGACAGCGTTTCGTCGGATCCTACGACCCCGATAATGCCGCACATGGGCGCCATCCTACTCGTGGCCTTTTGCCGCCCTTCGGCGAAGGTTACGCCGCGAAGAAGTCCTGTAGACGCTGCGAGAAGTCATCAACGAAGTCCGCGTCGAGCGCTTCGATCATGACGCGCACCACTGGTTCGGTCCCCGAGGGTCGAATGAGGAGACGGACGTCCTGTTCGTTGACGCCGTAGTTCGTTCGCAGTTCGGTGAACAACTCCTGTACCGGGGCGTCTTCGTAGGCGTCGCGCGCGACGTTGATGAGTGACTGCGGCACGCGCTGCCAAACGGCGTCGGCCTGTTCGGCCAACGGGCCCTTTCGCACAATGAGGTCTGCGAGCATCAGACCGGTGAGTTGACCATCACCCGTAGGCGCGAGGGAGCGAAAGATGAGGTGGCCCGACTGCTCACCGCCGAAGGGCCAGGCGCGATTCTCCAACTCCATGAGTACGTTGCGGTCGCCCACGTCCGTTTCCACGATCGCAATCCCGGCGTCGGCCATTGAACGTCGCAGTCCCAAATTGCTCATCGAGGTCACGACCAGTCCACCGCCCAACGAGTTGCGTTGGAAGAAGTCACGGGCGAAAAGAATCATCAGGTCATCCCCGTCGCGGACCTGACCGTTGGCGTCCACGGCGATCAAGCGGTCGGCGTCGCCGTCGAAGGCGAGGCCCAGATCGGCCCCGAGCGACTTCACCTGGGCCACGAGGTCTTCGGGGTGCGTGGAGCCGCAGCTCTCGTTGATGTTGCGACCACTCGGTTGGTCGTGGATGGTCGTGATGCGCGCCCCGGTCGACTCGAAGAGTTCGTGGGCCACGTGACTGGACGCGCCGTTCGCGCAATCGAGCACGATGTGCAGCGACGAGAAGTCGGCCGGCACTAACGACCGGAGGTGTCGCGCGTAGTCGTGTTCCGCCGACTCATCGATCGCGAAGGCGTCGAAGGAACCGCTCGGGGCGGGGTCAGCAGCGTTCAGCGCATTGGCCACGGCGAGTTCGGTGGCGAAGTCAAGTTTGGCCCCGCCGAGTCCGAGCACCTTGAGGCCATTGTCGTAGTACGGGTTGTGCGAGGCCGACACGACCACGCCGAGTCCGCCGCGTTGCTGGGCTATCACCGCCACGCCGGGCGTGGTGAAGTAGCCGAGATTGATCCCGACGGCGCCGCCGTCGCGCAGACCGGCCAGGACGGCCGAGGCCAACTGGGGTGAACTTTCGCGCGTGTCGTACCCCACGTAGACGTCAGCGGTGAAAACGCTCGCCACGCCACGACCGAGCCGGTAGGCCAGATCGTTGGTGATGTCGACGAAGGCTCGTCCTCTGATGCCGTCCGTGCCGAATTGCACGGGGGTCGCCATTATCGCTTCGAGTACTGAGGTGCCTTGCGCGCTTTCTTGAGACCGTACTTTTTGGTCTCCTTCTTGCGAGAGTCACGGGTGAGCAAACCGGCCTTCTTCAGGGCTGGTCGTACGTTCTCGTCGATCTCCAGGAGCGAGCGTGAGATACCGAGTCGAAGTGCGCCGGCCTGGCCGGCCACGCCGCCGCCTTCGATGGTGG